>JAGNSH010000252.1 GCA_017988165.1 Giesbergeria sp.
TCACGCGCGGCGGCAGGCCAGTGTGCTGGGTTTGCAGATTGCCCTTTTGCGGCTGGGCACGCGGCACGCGCGGCATAGCTTTGGCTTCGGCCTGCGTCAGCGGCTTGCGCGTCGCGCCGCCGGCTGCAGAGGGCTGGAAAGTCGGAATCAAATGGTGCTTGCCGTTGCCAATCAAATCGGCGCGCCCCATGCTTTTGAGTGCCTCGCGCAGCAGCGGCCAGTTGCTGGGGTCGTGGTAGCGCAAAAAGGCTTTGTGCAGCCGCCGGCGCTTTTCGCCGCGCACGATGGCGACTTCTTCGCTGTCGCGGGTGACTTTGCGCAGCGGGTTTTTGCCCGAGTGGTACATCGCCGTCGCCGTGGCCATTGGGCTGGGATAAAACGCCTGCACTTGGTCGGCGCGAAAGCTGTGCTTTTTCAGCCAAATGGCCAAATTCATCATGTCCTCTTCGCTGGTGCCGGGGTGGGCGGCAATGAAGTAGGGAATCAAAAACTGCTTTTTGCCCGCTTCCAGCGTGTACTTTTCAAACAGCGTCTTGAACTTGTCGTAGTTGCCGATGGCCGGCTTCATCATCTTGGTGAGTGGCCCCTCTTCGGTGTGCTCGGGGGCAATTTTCAAATAGCCGCCGACGTGGTGCTGCACCAGCTCTTTGACGTACTCGGGCGACTCCAGCGCCAAGTCGTAGCGCACGCCCGAGCTGATCAAGATTTTTTTGATGCCTTTCAGCTCGCGGCCACGCTTGTAAATTTTGATCAGCGGGTCGTGGTTGGTGGTCAGGTTTTGGCAAATGCCGGGAAAAACGCAGCTGGGTTTGCGGCACGCGGCTTCGATTTCAGCGGTTTTGCAGCCCAAGCGGTACATGTTGGCCGTCGGCCCGCCGAGGTCAGAAATGGTGCCGGTAAAGCCTTGCACCTTGTCGCGGATGTCTTCCATCTCGCGCACGATGGAGTCTTCCGAGCGGCTTTGGATGATGCGGCCTTCGTGCTCGGTGATGGAGCAAAAGGTGCAGCCGCCAAAGCAGCCTCGCATGATGTTGACCGAAAACCGAATCATCTCCCACGCCGGAATTTTGGTGGCACCGTCAAAGCGGCCGCGCTCGTCGGCGTAACTGGGGTGCGGGTTGCGGGCGTAGGGCAGGTCAAACACCGCGTCCATCTCCGCCGTGGTCAGCGGAATCGGTGGCGGGTTGAGCCAAACATCGCGCGCTGTCGTGCCTTCACCGTGGGTTTGCACCAGAGCGCGGGCGTTGCCGGGGTTGGTCTCTAGGTGCAGCACGCGGTTGGCGTGGGCGTACAGCACCGGGTCGCTTTTGACCTGCTCGTAGCTGGGCAGGCGAATCACGGTGCGCTCGCGCGGTGGGGTTTTGTGCTTGCTGGCCAGCGACGGGTTGGGCACAAACGTCAGCGGGTGCGTGGTGGCCACAGCGGGTGCATTTTTTAGGTCTTTTTGGCCTGTAACGCTTGCTGCATCTGCGCTGGCAGCTATCAAATTAGTGTTTTTTTCAGCACCTGCAGCGCCTGCAACGGCCTCGTCCTCTTTACTGCAGCTGCTGCCCTGCGCGGCCGCTTGCTCGCTGGTGGTTTGGTAGGGGTTGATGTGCTCTTCGACGCGGCCGGGCTGGTCGACGCTGGTCGAGTCGATTTCAAACCAGCCCTCGGGCGTGGTGCGGCGCACAAAGGCGGTGCCGCGCACGTCGGTAATGTTTTCGACCGGCTCGCGCGCGGCGATGCGGTGGGCGACTTCGACCAGCGCGCGCTCGGCATTGCCATACAGCAGCAGGTCGCATTTGGCATCCACCACGATGGAGCGGCGCACTTTGTCGCTCCAGTAGTCGTAGTGGGCAATGCGGCGCAGGCTGCCTTCGATGCCGCCCAAAATGATGGGCACGTCTTTGTAGGCTTCGCGGCAGCGCTGGCTGTAGACGATGGCGGCGCGGTCGGGGCGTTTGCCGGCAATGTCGCCGGCGGTGTAGGCGTCGTCCGAGCGGATTTTGCGGTCCGCCGTGTAGCGGTTGATCATCGAATCCATGTTCCCCGCCGTCACGCCCCAAAACAGGTTGGGCTTGCCCAGCGCTTTGAACGGCTCGGCGCTGTGCCAGTCGGGCTGGGCAATGATGCCGACGCGAAAGCCTTGGGCTTCGAGCGTGCGGCCAATCACGGCCATGCCAAAACTCGGGTGGTCGATGTAGGCGTCGCCCGTGACCAGCACGATATCGCAGCTGTCCCAGCCCAGCTGCTCCATCTCGGCGCGGCTCATCGGCAAAAACGGTGCCGTGCCAAAGCGCTTGGCCCAATAGGGGCGGTAACTGGTAATTGGCTTGGCGGCGCGCGCGAAGAAAGAAACGTCAACAGGGGCGTTCATAAATAAATGGTGTCCGGGGAAGGCCAGAAGTGTACGTTTTTGGCCTATTCCTTGCGACTTGGGTGTTTTGCCCAGCGTGCTTAGCGCTTGAGCTTAGAAAACGCCGCCGCCATGCTCGATTGCGGCGCTGGCTCATTACTGTTGCCGGTGCGGCG
>JAGNSH010000253.1 GCA_017988165.1 Giesbergeria sp.
TACTTTCAGCGCGCGATTGCGCCAATCACTCTGGACCTGCAGGCACCCATCAGCGTCAATCAGCAGCGCAGCAGTGCCTTGAACAAAGTGGGCCAGTGGTATGCCAGCCTGCCGCCAAAATCGCGCAAAAAAATCATCGCTTTCACTCTGGCGGGCGAGCTGCACCATTTTTACGATGATTTTTCGACCGGCATGGGGCGCTTTGACAACATCCGCATCACCGACTACAGCCCCGCCAGTGTGCGCAGCTTTCAGGCTTGGTTGCGCCAGCGCTACGGCGATGTGGCGGCCTTGAACAAAGCCTTGGGAGCCGATTTCAAAGATTTTTCGCAGGTGGCGGCGCCCTCCAAAAATATCCAGTCAGAGAGCTTGGGCCAATTTAGCGAACACTTTGACAGCTACGCGCACGGTGTGTTGCCGATTGAAGGCTGGCTCAAGCAGCTAGCGCCGGACGAGAAAATTCGCATCTATCTCAATGGCGTGGCGCTGGGTGAGGCCGAGTACGGCTTGAACCGGCAAGACGTTTACGAAGCCTTGCCCGACGTCAGCACCGCGCAGCTGGGGTTTCGCTACCTGCTGGACTTCAGCCAATTGCCCCGGGGAAAGTACACCGTCCAAGTGGTGCTGGAAGGGGCCAAAAGTTATGAGCTGGCGCAGCGCTCGCTGTCGGTGATGGGCCGCAGCCAAGAGCCGATTCAAAATTTAGGCAAAAACATCACGGCCAGCGTACCGCCCAGCAGCTTGAAGTTTTACCTAGACCATCCCGCGCAAGAGATGGCGGTTTTCTACAACCCACTGGCGCGCGATTGGCTCGATTTCCGCTCGGCGCAGGTCACGCAGGCCTATGACGACTGGTTTGATGCCGCCGTCAAGGTGGGCCTGCCCAGCGAGCGCTTGTTTACCCACCAAATTGCCGTGGCCACGGTGGGCGGCTGGAACCCGGTGCTGTTTGCCTCCGACGCCAGCCTGAAGGGCCAGCACCGCTACAAAAAAGGCATCAACCTGTATGGCGGCTCGGCCAGCACGGCGCTGCTGCGGCGCCATTACCTGACGCCGGGAGAGGTGTTTGGTGTGCCCGAATTTCATACCCAAGCGTGGAAGGACAAAACCGTCCCCGGCAAAGTGCTGCACGACTTGCAGCAAGGCGGCGCCCGTTTTGTCTCGCCGTATTTTTTGTCGATGGCGCCTGACAAATACCGCGACCAGCCCAACGCGCACGACAAATTCAGGCTCTCGCCCGACAACAAAGACTACGGCTCGGATCATCTGTACCGCGCCATGGCCGATAGCGCTAAAAAATAGCGTCCAACAGTAGCGCCGCACAGCAGCGCTTTACCCAAGGATCATTTTGTGAGCCATACCACCCCCCGCATTGGCTTGGCGCTGGGCAGCGGATCGGCGCGTGGCTGGTCGCACATTGGTGTCATCAACGCATTGGAGCGCGCTGGCATCGTCCCCAACATCGTCTGTGGCACGTCGATTGGTGCGCTGGTCGGCGCGGCCTACGCCGCCGGTGAGCACGCGCGGCTAGAGCCCTGGGTGCGCGGTCTGAAGTGGCAGGCGGTGGTTGGCCTGCTGGATTGGAAGATGGGCGGTGGGCTGATGGCCGGGGGCAAGTTGACCCAATTTTTTCGCTCGCAATACGCCGACCCGGGCATTGAGCAATTGCCCAAAGCCTTTGGCTGCGTCGCCACCGACTTGGCCAGTGGGCGCGAAGTGTGGTTGCGCAGTGGCTCAGTGATTGATGCGGTGCGCGCCTCGATTGCGTTGCCCGGCGTGTTTACCCCAGCGGTGCAGGATGGGCGTTTGCTGGTGGATGGTGGTTTGGTCAACCCCGTGCCGGTGTCGCTGTGCCGGGCGATGGGCGCCGATATTGTGATTGCCGTCGATTTGAACTGGGAACTGGTCACGCGCCGACGCCCGCCCAGCCCTGTCCCAGCGATTGCACACGCCCAAGCCGATCAGATCCAGCAAGCCACCGCCCTGACGCACAGTGGCCGGCTAGAAGCGCTGCTATCGCGCCTGTGGCCTTTTGGCAGCACGCCCAAGAGCGCTGGCCTGCCCTCGATGTTTGGCGTGATGAGCGCCAGCCTGAACATCATGCAAGTGCGCATCACCCAAAGCCGCCTGGCCGGCGAGCCCGCCGACGCCATGATCCGCCCGCGCCTGCCCGGCATTGGCGCCATGGATTTTCACCGGGGCAGCATCGCCATCGATGAAGGTGAACGCGCTACTGAGCTGGCGCTGCCGATGATTCGCGGGTTGTTGGAATGATGCGGGCGGTGTGGCGGATGGCGTGGTAGCGGTCGCTCGTGCGTCATATTGACGTACAATTTTGGTGTTTTAGGCGTTTTAGGAGTTTTTCCATGTCTTCTGCCCTTCCCCGCACCGAATCGGCCCGCATCAACCTGCGCACCAGCCCTGAGGCCAAAGCACTGATCGAGCGCGCCGCCGCCATCATGGGATCGACGGTGTCGAGCTTCATGCTGCAAAACGCTTATGAGGCGGC
>JAGNSH010000015.1 GCA_017988165.1 Giesbergeria sp.
CGCCGATCCAGCTGGCGCTGCACGCCGCTGCGCAGCCGATCGGCCAGCGCACTCAGCGCGCCGGCCCAAACCTCGCGCGGCGGCGCTACCAGCTCGGCGGCGGCGGTCGGCGTGGGAGCGCGCAGGTCAGCGCAAAAATCAGCGATGGTGAAATCGCTCTCGTGGCCAATGCCGGTGATCAAAGGCACGGGGCTTTGCACGATGGTGCGCGCCAGTTGCTCGTCGTTAAACGCCCACAAATCCTCGATAGAGCCACCGCCGCGCACCAACACAATGACATCGATCGGCGGTGGGGCTAGATTTTGGGTCAAATCGGCCTCTAGCCCTTGTCCTGCCTGCGCTAGTAGATACAGTTTTGATAGCGCATCCACCAGCGATGGCGCGGCACCAGCGCCCTGCACCAAGGCTGCCACCAGCACCACCGGAACGTGCGGCAGGCGCCGGCGCAGCGCCGCCACCACGTCGTGCAGCGCGGCTGCGTCCAGCGAAGTCACCAGACCAATGCCACGCGGCAAGGCGCGCAAAGGGCGTTTGCGGGCACTGTCAAACAAGCCTTCGCTCTCCAGTTGGGCTTTGAGGCGCAAAAACTGCTCAAACAAAGCGCCTTGACCGGCGCGTTGCAGGCTCTCGACCACCAATTGCAAGTCGCCGCGCTGCTCGTACACGCCCAAGCGCCCGCGCAGCTCGACGCGTTCACCATCGCGCGGCGTAAAGCCCAGCACGCTGGCAGCGCGGCGAAACATGGCGCAGCGAATCTGGCCGTGCGCGTCTTTGATAGAAAAGTAGCAATGCCCGCTGGCTGCGCGCGAAAAGCCGCTGATCTCGCCGCGCACCGCCACTGGGTTAAAGCGCGCTTGCAGCGCATCGCCCACAGCCAAGCACAGCGCGCCGACGTCCCACACCTGCGGCATGGGCGGCATGGGCGGCATTGAGAGCGGCTCAAACATGGTCGCCAGTACTCCACAGCGCCAGCGCCGCCGCCAGGGGCGCAAAAACGCCGTTAAAAACACCGTGGAGATCACGCATACACATACAAGTCATTGATTTATATAGATTTTTTATTGACTAGATTTTAAGCAATCTGTCACAAGCACGCACTGGCGCCGCTTTGCAGAGGTTTCCCCCAGGGTTCTCCACAAAGTTATCCACAGTTTTTGTGGGTTGTGCCCACCGCGCTGTGCGCTGGCGCGGGCGCCAAAGCTGGCGCTGGCTAAGCCATAATCGGCGGTTGCTTTATTTGCGCGGAGAGTCCATTGCTGTCGATCATACAAGCCGCAGGCTGGCCGATTTGGCCCTTGGTTGCCTGCTCCATCTTGGCTATGGCCTTGATTTTTGAGCGTTTTGTGGCACTCAAAACCGCGCGTGTCGCCCCCCCCCAATTGCTAAGCGAAGCCATGTCGGTGTCCTCTTCGGGCCTGCCCGGCCCAGACGTGGTCAACCAGTTGGCACAAAATTCGGCGCTGGGCGAAGTGCTGGCCAGTGGCCTGCGCACGCTCAACACCACGCCGCGCTGCAGCGAGGCCGACTTGCGCGCCGCCATGGAAGGGGCCGGACGCGCCGTGGCGCATCGCTTAGAAAAATACCTCAGCGCCTTGGCCACCATTGCCTCGGCGGCGCCGCTGCTGGGCCTGCTGGGCACCGTCATCGGCATGATCGAAATTTTTGGCTCGCAAGCGGGCGGCGTCGGCGCTGGCAACCCGGCGCAACTGGCGCACGGCATTTCGGTGGCGCTGTACAACACCGCGTTTGGCCTGATTGTGGCCATTCCGGCGCTGATTTTTTGGCGCTACTTTCGCAGCCGTGTCGATGCCTATTTGCTGACGCTGGAGCTGTCGTCCGAAGCCTTTTTGCGCCACTTGACGCAGTTGCGCAAATAAACGGCCATGAACTTCAGCCCCCGCAAATCGCGCGATGAGCCGGAGATCAACCTGATTCCGTTCATCGACGTGCTGTTGGTGATCCTTATCTTTTTGATGTTGACCACCACCTACAGCAAATTCACCGAGCTGCAATTGACGCTGCCCGTCGCCGACGCCCAGCAGCAGCGCGACCACCCGAAAGAAATCATCGTCGCCGTCGCAGCCGATGGGCGCTACGCCGTCAACAAAGCCGGCCTTGAGGGCGGTGGCCCCAGCCTAGACGCGCTGGCCAACGCGCTGCGCGAAGCGGCCAAAGCCGGCAACGACAGCGTCGTCATCATCAGCGCCGACGCCACTGCGCCGCACCAAGCGGTGATTACGGTGATGGAAGCGGCACGCCGCGTCGGCCTGTCGCACATCACTTTTGCCACCCAATCGTCCGCCAGTGCGGGCGCAGGCAAGCCGTAAATTGGCATGGTCACAGCGCCTGTGGCGCCAGCGCGGCGCTGCGGCGTGGGCGCTGTGGCCGCTGTCGCTGCTGTACGGCGGCTTAGTCGCCCTGCGCCGGGCGCTGTACCGGGCCGGCATCTTCACCTCGGCCCACCCGGGCGTGCCAACCATCGTCGTCGGCAATGTGATTGCCGGTGGCGCTGGCAAAACGCCGGTGGTGATGGCCGTGGTGCAGCACCTGCAAGCGCAGGGCTGGCACCCGGGCGTCATCTCGCGCGGCTATGGCCGCAGCACCCGCGATAACCGCATCGTGCTGGCGGGCAGCGCGCCCCACAGCGTCGGCGACGAGCCCGCACTGATTGCCCGCAGTTGCCACGTACCCGTCGCCGTTGCCGCCCAGCGCAGCGCCGCTGCCCGCCTGCTGCGCAGCGCCTACCCCGACACCAACGTCATCGTCTGCGACGACGGCTTGCAGCACCTGGCGCTGGCGCGTGATGTGGAGATTTGCGTCTTTAACGAGCATGGCATTGGCAACGGTTTTTTGCTGCCCGCTGGCCCGCTGCGCGAAACGTGGCCGCGTGCGGTGGGTAGCGATGTCGATATCGTGCTGCACACCGGCCCCGCGCCCCACGGCGGCCAAGCGCCGCGCTTTGCCGTGCAGCGCCAGCTGGCCGACTTTGCCGTGCGCGCCGATGGCAGTCGGGTGACGCTGGCCAGTCTGCAAGGCACGCCGTTGTTTGCTTTGGCAGCCATCGCCCGACCCGCAGATTTTTTTGCCCAACTGCAAGCCCAAGGACTGTTGCTGGCAGAAACGCTGGCACTGCCCGATCACTTTGATTTTGATAGCTGGAAGCGCCCGCAGCATAAGGGCTACAGCCTGATTTGTACCGAAAAAGACGCCGTTAAGCTATGGCCACAACACCCGGACGTGCTGGCCGTGCCCCTGCAATTGCAGTTGGCGGCGGGCTTTTTTGTCACACTCGACGCCCTGCTGCAGCCAACGCTGCACCACCCTTAAACCCCTAACGAGACCCATCCGCTATGGACGCCAAACTGCTTGAACTGCTGGTCTGCCCTGTGACCAAAGGCCCCCTGACTTTTGACCGCGAACAGCAAGAGCTGATCTCGCGCAGCGCCCGCTTGGCCTATCCGGTGCGCGACGGCATTCCCGTGCTGCTAGAAGACGAAGCCCGCCCCCTGAGCGACGAGGAGTTAGAGGCGTGACTGCGTCCGCCGGCACAGCATCAGCCATTCCATTTACGGTGCTGATTCCAGCGCGCATGGCGTCCAGCCGCCTGCCGGGCAAACCGCTGCTGGACATTGCTGGCCTGCCGATGGTGGTGCAAGTGGCGCGCCGCGCTTGCGCCAGCGGCGCCGCGCGGGTGGTGGTGGCAGCGGACGACGCGCGCATCCTTGAGGCCTGCGCCGCGCACGGCATTGAGGCCTTGGCCACCCGCGCCGACCACCCCAGCGGCAGCGACCGGCTGGCCGAAGCCTGCGAACAACTCGGGCTGGACGGCGACGACATCGTGGTCAACGTGCAGGGCGACGAGCCGCTGATAGCGCCGCAGCTCATCAGCGCCGTCGCTGCCTTGCTGGCCGCGCACCCCGAGGCCAGCATGGGCACCGCCGCCCATGCCATCACTACGCTGGGCGAGCTGCACAACCCCAACGTCGTCAAAGTGGTGCTGGACGCGCGTGGACTGGCGCATTACTTCAGCCGCGCGCCGATTCCCTTTGCCCGCGACCATGCCGGGCAAGACTGGTGGCACAGCGCCAACGCCACCAACGCCACCAACACCAACACCATCCCGCAAGGCTTTGCGCCGCTGCGCCACATTGGCATCTACAGCTACCGCGCGCAGTTTTTGCGCCAATTTCCGACGCTGGCGCAAGCGCCGACCGAAGTGATAGAGGCGCTAGAACAATTGCGCGCCCTGTGGCATGGCCACCGCATTGCCGTCCACCTAGCGCCCAGTGCGCCCGGCCTCGGCGTCGATACGCCCGAAGATTTGCAGCGCGTGCGCCAGCTCATGGCCGCCCAGCAGTGACAAAAACGCCGCGCACAGCAGCCTAAAGTGCGCGTTTTCGTAAGCAGGATTGCAGGATGCGCGTGCTATCCTCTTTGACGACGAGCGCGGCGCAGTCTGCAACTGGGTTTTTAAACTTGGCTTTTACACTGCTGCCGCCGACACGTTTTACACACTAAAGAGGACATCCATGAGACTAATTTTGTTGGGCGCTCCCGGCGCCGGAAAGGGCACGCAAGCCACGTTCATTTGCCAAAAATATGGCATTCCGCAAATTTCTACGGGCGATATGCTGCGCGCTGCCGTCAAAGCGGGCACGCCGCTGGGCCTGCAAGCCAAAGCGGTAATGGACTCGGGCGCGTTGGTCAGCGACGACATCATCATTGGCCTGGTCAAAGAGCGCATCACCCAGCCCGACTGCGCCCAAGGCTTTTTGTTCGACGGCTTTCCCCGCACCATCCCCCAAGCCGACGCCATGAAGGCCGCTGGCGTCAAGCTGGACTACGTACTCGAAATTGATGTGCCGTTTGACGCCATCATCGAGCGCATGAGTGGCCGGCGCTCGCACCCAGCCAGCGGTCGCACCTACCACGTCAAGTTCAACCCGCCCACAGTGGCCGGCAAAGACGACGAAACCGGTGAAGACCTGATCCAGCGCGCCGACGACGCCGAAGAAACCGTCAAAACCCGCTTGGACGTGTACAGCGCGCAAACACGTCCTTTGGTGGCTTATTACTCAGACTGGGCCAGCAACGACCCCGCTAACGCGCCCAAATACCGCGCCATCAGCGGCACCGGCAGCGTCGAAGAAATCACCGCCCGCGCTATGCAAGCCCTGGCCGGTTAATTTACGCCTTGCCCCGCTCAAACGCCCCGCTGGTCGGGGCGTTGCTGCGTCTGCGCTGCCAGCAACTCCAGCAACAAACTCACGCGCGCCTTCACCGGGCTCAAGCCTTGCGCACCGGGTAGCGCAGCGCCCGGCCGCGCCAGCGTCTGCCCCAATGGACAGCGCGAGGCCACCCGCACCGCCACCCCGCTGGCCTGTGCCCGCTCCAGCGCCGCTTGCAAGGCGTAGTGCAGCGTGGCGTTGCCCGTAGCAGCTACCACCAAGCCCTGCACACCGCTTTGCACCAGCGCATCGACCACGGTGGCGCTGGCACCGGCGTAGCTCATGACAATTTCGACCTGCGGCCATGGCGTGCGATAGAGCATTTTTACTCTATTTTTAATAGCTAGAAGCGCTTGTTCTGTATGGGCTAGAGGCCAATTTTGTGCTAAACGCACCTGGCCCTCTTCCACCCAGCCGAGCGGCCCGGCATCGCCCGAGCTAAACGCCGCCAGCCGGTACGGATGCGCTTTGTAGACCTGGCGCGCGCCGTGTATTTCGCCCGCGCACACCACCAGCACGCCACACGCCCCCGGCGCCATCGCCACGGCAGCGGCATCGCGCAAATTTTGTGGCCCATCGGGTGCCAAGGCCGACGCCGGGCGCATGGCGCAGGTCAGCACCACGGGCTTGTGCTGCAACTGCGCTGCCAGCACGCAGTACAAAAACCACGCGGTTTCTTCCAGCGTGTCGGTGCCATGCGTGATAACGATGCCGCCCACGGTCGGGTCGGCCAAATGCTGCTGGCAGCGCTGCGCCAGCGCGGCCCACACGGCAAAGTCCATGTCCTTGCTATCGACCTGCGCCACCTGCTCTAGCAGCCACGGCGCGCCGCCCTCAGGCAGGCTGGATGCGCCTTGCCACAGCGCCTGCACCGACAACTGCGCCGCGCTATAGCCCAAGTTGTCGCCCGCCACCGCTGCCGTGCCAGCAATCGTTCCGCCGGTGCCCAGCAGCACCCACTTTTGTGCATTCACATCCATCTCCTGCTTACTGATAAAAATCACAGTCCTGGGTTAAATTACCAGCTTCGCTCTGCTGCGCAGCGCCCACAGGATGTCTCCCATGCCCGCCCCTAAGCTCACCTCCCGACAACAACAAATTCTCGACTGCATTCAAGCCGCCATTGCCCGCACCGGCGCACCACCAACGCGCGCAGAAATTGCGGCCGAATTTGGCTTCAAATCCGCCAACGCCGCCGAAGACCATTTGCAAGCCTTGGCGCGCAAAGGCGTGATTGAACTGGTCAGCGGCACCTCACGCGGCATTCGCTTGCGCAGCGGCGCCATGCGCTCTTTAAGCGCCGCCCGTGGCGCGCAACTGCCGCTGCCCATTGCCGGCATCACCCAGCTGGTCTTGCCCCTGATTGGCTTAGTGGCTGCCGGATCGCCCATTTTGGCGCAGGCGCATATCGACACCACCTATTGCGTTGAAAGCAACCTGTTTCAAAGCAAGCCCGACTATTTGCTCAAAGTGCGCGGTATGTCGATGCGCGATGCCGGCATCTTGGACGGCGACCTGCTGGCGGTGCAAAGCACCCGCGAGGCACGCAACGGCCAGCTGATCGTGGCGCGCTTGGGCGACGACGTCACCGTCAAACGCCTGCGCCGCACCGCCCACAGCATTGAGCTGCTGCCCGATAACCCCGACTACCCGACCATCACCGTGCGCCCCGGCGAGCCGTTTGAAATCGAAGGCTTGGCCGTCGGCTTGATACGCAACGGCGGACAGATGTAGCAGCAGCGGCAATAGCCGTGCGGGCTAATTGGGGGCAAATATTGGTGCTATGCAAGTTTCCATCGGCAGCTAGGCTGGAGGCCACAGCTGATGCTGCACCTCAAGACCTACAACCACATCATTTAACAGCGCGTACTTTAAAGCATCTCACCCAGGTCGATACGCAATAGAAATGGCAGCAGGAAAAACAAGAGTGAACCGCACCGCCGGCCAAGGCAGTTTTTTACACCCGTCTTCAAGGCACCGGGCAGGTTGCTCGCACCTCTTTGTATTTTACAAATCGCGGCGCAGCTGTAGCAAAGTGAATTTGCGCATACTCGTTTCCGAGCTTGGCTGTATTTCGCATAAAAGCGATATAGCCATCCACCGTTTCACGCATGGCCACCACCAGGTCATCTTTGCCCAGCGCAAGGCATGGCGGCGCTTGCAGCTGGGTGGCCTCGCGATGCAGCGTTTGCAGCACGCCCACCGGCTGGGCCAGCGCAATACGCGCAGCACTGCTGGCCACCTTGTTGGCGTCATCCCAACGGCTCGCCACGTCATCAAACCGCCGCAGCGCCTGGATAAGCACATCGCGCTCGTCTTGCTGCGCCTTGCGATTGGCCTCCTCCAAGGCTACGCGTTCGCGCTGCGCCGCCGCTTCACGCGCGCGCTCGGCACTTTCAGCCTCTTGACGCTGCACCAGCTCAATGCGTTGGCGCTCGGCTTTGGCGGCAGCGCGGCCGCTCTCTTTCCAAAAAATGAGCACTGCCGCCACCACCACGGCTGCAATCAGAAGGTAAAGAACATTGCCACGCTGACGCGTTGGACTTGACAAAAAGGGCCGGGCAAGTTGCATGATGTCGCAAATTGTATCAATCCGCCAAACGTGGCAAAGGCTTATCCAGCACATCCAGCGCCGCCTGTTCTGCCGGATGCACTGATTTTTGTGTGGCCACGATGGCCTTGCACGCCTGTGCAACACCTTGCGCCACCTCGGGCTGCTCGCGCCGCAGCTTGTTGTAGGTGCGCGTAAAGCCGACGATGGTGGGCACATCCACAGACCGCAGCAACGCCTTGACCAGCTCGGGCGTGATGCGCTCATCGCCCGTCAGGGCGGCGCAGTGCTGGGCGATCACCTTCACCTCAGCCGCGCGCATGCTGCCGTCTGCCTTGGCCATGTAAAGCAACAGCTTGAGCACGTCGCGGTGTTCATCAAACAGCTTGTCCATGATGGGGGCGGGCGAAGCCTCCCACTCGGTGTTGAGCGCTTTTTGCAGATCGGGAATGATCTCTCCGGTTTCCTCATCGACCACGCGCGCCATGCGATCGAAGCGAAAGGTGCGCGTGGCGTTGCGCAAATAGCAGCGGCCAATCACCAGACCATCGCGCCCCTGGGGCTCAAACGCACGCATATGCACCACGCGCTCAGTGGCAGAACCGCTGCCATCGCGGTAGCGGATGCGCACCATCTTGTTGCTGCTGCGCTGGGCAGGCACGTCATAAAACGCCCCTCCCACGCGTCCTGCCCTTGGGGGTCAGTGCCTGCCCCAGAGCTGGACTGTGTCCGACCGCTCCTTCCACTACGCCCATTTTTCTTGCCTCCCAAATAAAACAACATCGCACCAACCACCAGAAGTCCAAAAAACCACATGACCTGCCCTCCTCAAAATTTTATGCAGCGTAGCGTAACGATTAGCTGGCACGCTCAGAAAATGACGACCGCACCGCCTTTCCAGATTTTTATTTTCACGAAGGCGCTACGCTGACTGGCCGCGCGGTGTGGACGGGCTCCAAGCTGTACCCCCACAATAGAATGGCTGCTTACCAAGTCGAACGGCACCCTTGTGCCGACGACCCTTTGCAAGGAGAAGTGATGTACAGAGTTGGTCTGCCCTTCTGGAAGACCGCCGCGCGACTGGGCGTGCCGGTACGTCTGCGCGTAGATGTTTTTTTTGACGAAGAATCGCGCAGCTATTGGGCCCAAAGCCCCCATCTTGACGGCTTGATAGTGTCTGGAAAAGACCTCAACGAGCTGCACCGCGAAGCCATTACCGCCGCCAGCGAACTGTTGGCGCTGCAACTGAACTATGGGCCAGTCCGCGCAGAAACCGAGATGCGCATTCGAGACAAGGCCGTTTTTGCCGCATGAATGGGTACTACACCCAAGTGATAGCCGTACTAAAACAACACGGCTATTCTTTTTTGCGCCAAGGCAAGGGCTCGCACGAGATATGGAGCAACGGCAAGCGCAACCAAATCGTCTCCAAAAATATGCCCGCACGCCCCATGGCCAATGAAATCCTGAAGCAGGCCGGCATAAGCCATCGATTCTGAGCGTGCTACAACGCCCACCCCACACGACACAACAGCCTGTCGCAAAAGATGCGGACAGACAAAGAGGGCCACACCCGCCCCAGTCTCGACCTAGTGGCGCATCAGTGCTGACGACGTACTTTTTGCTTTGTGGCGTGGCCCATGCGCCGCCCACCCTTTCCTCTGCTGGCGCTGGCGATCGGCCATTGACAGACAAAACAGCCTCTAGCCCTTATGCAGCAAGCGGTAGTAGCTATCAAAATAATATCAAGTAACACCTAGGTTACGCCAAAGGTTGCGTGGCCCGAGCTGACCGCCGTCTGTCGACGTGGTTACCAGCCGCGCGGTTGCCAGTACGGGTTACCACCGAAAGCCACGGTTAACAGCGCGATTAACACGCCAGCCGGTGTTTTGCCGCACGGCCTGCACCACCTGCAAAGATACTGTCACCAGCGCCAAAATAAAAAAACCCGCTAACATTTCTGTAGCGGGTTTTTCATTGCCTGTAAGGCTTATCTGGTGGGACGTGCGGGGGTCGAACCCACGACAAACGGATTAAAAGTCCGCTGCTCTACCAACTGAGCTAACGTCCCAAAATTTTCTGCTTTTGCTTAGTGCTAAGCAGCAAAGATTTGAATTATAGCGCTATTTTTTGGCGGTTTAAGAAAGTTGCGCAAAATTTTGCAAAATCCAGCCCGCTGCGCACTGACCGAAGGTGGCCGTGACGGCAACCGACGATCCGTAGCCGTGGCAGTTGAGCGTGCCGTCGCCTTCCACCGCGCAGGAAGCGTCGGGCGGCGCCACCGCTTCGCGGCTAAAAACACAGGCTACGCCGATTTTTTTGCCTTCGCGCGGCGCGCCATGGTGCTTGCGCAGCCGGTTGCGCACCTGTGCCAGCAAGGGGTCGTGGGTGACGACCGCCAAGTCGGCAATATCGACTTGGTGCGCGTGTCTTTTTCCGCCGGCAGCACCAACAGTGATGAAAATTTGGTCGGTATCGCGCGCCCATTGCGCCATAGCGGTTTTGGCATGGACTTGGTCGCAAGCGTCGATCACAGCTTGCACGCCAAGCGGCACCAGCGCCAGCCAATTGTCGGCATCGACAAATTCTTCAATGCACCGCACTTGGCAGGCTGGATTGATCTGGGCAATGCGCTCGCGCATGGCTTGCACTTTGGCTTGGCCAATGGTGCTGCCCAAGGCGTGGATTTGCCGGTTGATGTTGGACTCGGCAATGTGGTCCAAATCAACCAAGGTCAGGTGGCCGACGCCACTGCGCGCCAGTGCTTCTGCCGCCCACGAGCCAACGCCGCCCAGCCCGACCACCGCCACATGGGCCGCGCGGATGTGCGCTGCACCGCGCACGCCGTACAAGCGCTCTAAGGCGCCAAAGCGGCGCTGCGCATCCACTTCAGGCACAACGGCCACAACGGCAACATCGCCGGTCATTTCATATTTGACAAACGCTCTTTGGCAGCCAAGGCGGCCTCAGACTGGGGATAAAGGCGCACCAAGTCTTCTAGCGTTTTGCGGGCGCCCTTGGTTTCTTTCAGCTCCATCTGGCAATTGGCGATGGACAAAGCCGCTTCAGGCGCCCGGGCGTGTGCCGGCGAGGCAGCCATCAAAGCCTTGAAGTTGCGAATCGCCTCTTTGTAATCGCGCGTGGCGTACTGGGCGTTGCCAAGCCAAAACTGCGTAGAAGTCGTGTAACCACTGCGCGGATACTGCTTCATAAAGTCGGTGAAGGCGGTTTTTGCTTCGGCAAATTTACCAGAGCGAAAGGTGGCCAAGGCGGCCTCAAAATCGCGTTTTTCTGCCGGCTCGACCTGAAACTCTTGGCCATCGACCGTCACTTTAAGGGGCTCGATCTGGCGCAAGCGCTCGTCTACCCCTTGGGAAATGTCTTTTTGGCGGCGCTGCAATTCGGCCACGTCACGCATCAACTGCTCGTTTTGGCCGTGCAGTTTGGCGGTTTCGGCGCGCTGCGCTTCGATCTGGGTTTGCAAGTCGAGCAAGCTGCGGCGCAATTGCGTGGTGTCTTCACCCGAGCGGCGCAAGTCGTCGCCGGCGCGCTGGTTGGTGGTTTGCAGGGAGTCGATGCGCTGGCGCAACTCCAAAATGGCCCGGCGCGCTTCGCTGTCTTCAAACAGCGCTGCATGGGAGGCCGGCGCACAGGCGGCAAAAACTGCCAGTGCGCACAGCGCTCGCACAGGCGCCGCAAAAATAGGCGCGCGCATCAGCGGTAGGACAGCTCGACGCGGCGGTTTTGTGCGTAGGCGTCTTCGCTGTACCCAGTCATGGCGGGCTTTTCTTTACCAAAGCTCACGGCTTCCATTTGCGTACTGGGCACGCCCAGTAAACCCAAGGCGCGGCTGACGGCTTCAGCGCGCTTTTGGCCCAAAGCCAAGTTGTATTCACGCCCGCCGCGCTCATCGGTGTGGCCTTCGAGCATCACTTTGCCGCTAGGGTTGCTATTGATAAAGCGCGCGTGCGCCTCGATCACGGACTGGTAGCTGGGCTTGATGCTGTAGCTATCGTAATCAAAATACAAAACGCGGCCAACGCCGACGGGCCCAGCGGCGTCGCGTCCGGACTGCGACAAATCGACGCCCGTGACGCCGCTTTGGCCGGTGTTACCCGCATTGGCACCGTTGCCATCGGTGGTCGACAGCGGCGTGCCAGCCTTATCCTCGAGCGGCACATTCTCAAGGTCAACGCCCGAGCTGCAGCCGGCAATAAAAGCGGCAGCCACCAAGGCTGAAGTGATACGTTTCATCATTTAAAAACTCCTCAAATTCGGCAATAACGATAACCAGAGCGCTCGCCCATCGGTGTTCATTGTTTCTGGAACGGGCCCCAATCGGGCTCGCGGATATCGCCGCCTTGGCCAGCCAAGCGGGCTTTGATTTTTCCGTCCAGCGTTGTCGTCATCAGCGCTTCGCGGCCTTGCTGTTGCGTGGCGTAGACCATCAAGCGGCTGTTGGGGGCAAAGCTGGGGCTTTCATCGGCCGAGGTATCGGTGATGGCATTGGCCGTACCGCTGGCCAGCTCCATGACGTGCAACTTAAAGGCACCGCCGACACGCGAGATGTAGGCCAGCCAGCGGCCATCAGGGCTCAAGCTGGGCGAAATGTTGTAGTTGCCGGTAAAGGTAATGCGCTCGGCTTGGCCGCCGCTGCTGGGCACTTTGTAGATCTGCGGCGCACCGCCCCGGTCACTGACGAAATAAATAAAGCGGCCATCGGCCGAATACACCGGCTCGGTATCGATGCCGGCGCTTTGCATCAAGCGCTTGGCTTCGCCGCCGTTGGCGCTGATGGTGTAGAGCTGCGAGTTGCCGTCGCGGCTCAAGGTCAGCGCCAAGCTTTGGCCGTCGGGCGCCCACGCCGGGGCGCTGTTGGAGCCACGGAAGTTGGCAATCAGGCGCCGCCGCCCAGAGGCCACGTCGTGTACGTACACCACGGGCTTACGCGACTCAAACGACACATAGGCAATTTGTCCACCAGTGGGCGACCATGCCGGCGAAATGATGGGCTCGGGGCTAGACAGCGCGGCTTGGGCGTTTTCGCCATCGGCATCGGCCACCCACAGGCTGTAGCGCGCAGCGGCTTTGGTGACGTAGACGATGCGGGTGGAAAACACGCCGCGCTCGCCGGTGAGTTTTTCGTAGACGTAATCGGCAATGCGGTGCGCCACCAAGCGCAAATCGCCTTGGCTGATGATGTAGCTTTGTCCGCCAAAATCTTCACCGCGCACCACGTCCCACAGACGAAAGCGCACGTCAAAACGCCCATCGGCCAAGCGGGCAATGCTGCCTGTCAGCAGCGAATCGGCGCCTTTTTGCTTCCACTGGGCCACGTCGGGGCGCGAGCTTTCGTCCAGCACGGCATCTGACGCATTCACCGCCCGAAACTGGCCGCTGCGCTCCAAGTCGGCTTGCACGATGCTGCTGATTTTTTGCGGCGACTGCGCCTCGCCACGAAACGGGGCCAGCGCAATCGGCAACTGTGTCAAGCCAACGCCCGAGACCTCGACGCGAAACTGCGCCAGCGCCGGCATGGCCGGCAACGCCGAAGCAGCCATCAAGGCGGCCAGCGCGTGGCGGCGGGAAGGGTGCGGCACGGCCGCGGTGGGAGGGGTCATAAGGGATCGGTGGGTGTTCATTCGCAGAAAAAGCACCGGACGATGGCCGGATGTCAACCCGTGATGTTACACACTGGCCAACACCGCCCATGTGACAAACTGTTGAAAAATCAGCGCAAGTCCTAGAATTCGCCCCACATGCAAGCCCCAGAACCCAGCGCACCGCCCGCCGCCGCCGCTCCAGCGCCCTCCCATCCCGCCGCAGAGACAGCCGCCGCTCCCACCGAGCGTTTGATAGTTCGCCTGCGGCGCCTGTCCGCCTACTTTGGCCAGCAGCGCTTGGCCTGGGTGCTGGCAATGGCGGCCACGCTGGTCGGCGCCACCACCGAGCCGCTGATTCCGGCGCTGCTACAGCCGCTGCTCGATCGCGGCTTTACCCAAGGAACGCTGCCGCTATGGGCGGTGCCGCTGGCCATCATGGGGGTGTTTTTGGTGCGCGGCTGCGCGCAGTTTGTCAGCCAATACGCCCTGACCCGCATCGCCAACGAAGGGATGCTCATCTTGCGCCAAGCCCTGTTTGCGCGTTTGCTGGCGGCGGACATGGCGCTGTTTACGCGCCAGTCGGCCAGCACCTTGTCCAACACCGTGGTCTACGAAGTGCAAACCGGTGCCACGCTGCTGGTGCAAGCGCTGCTGGGGCTGTCGCGCGACGGCTTTACGCTGCTGGCGCTGCTGGGCTACTTGCTGTATTTGAACTGGCAGTTGACGCTGATCGTCACCGCCATCGTGCCGGGCGTGGCGTGGATCATGAAAACCCTGTCGCGCCGCCTCTACAGCCTGACCAAGCGCAGCCAAAAAGCCACCGACGAGTTGGCCTATGTGGTCGAAGAAAACGTACTGGCGCACCGCATGGTGCGGCTGCACGGCGCGCAGACCAGCCAAGCCGAGCGCTTTGGCGTGCTCAGTCGCAGCCTGCGCCGCTTGGCCATCAAGGCCACCATTGCTTCGTCGGCCATGACGCCGCTGACGCAGTTACTGGCGGCAGCGGCGCTGTCGACGGTGATTTGCGTGGCGCTGTGGCAAGGCCGCTCGGGCACGGGGCAGCAAGATGTCACGGTGGGCGGCTTTGTCGCCTTTATCACCGCCATGCTGATGCTGATTGCGCCGATACGGCGTTTGGCCGATGTCGCTAACCCGATCACGCGCGGCGTGGCCGCGCTAGAGCGCGGCATGGCACTGCTGGGCGACACCCCAGCAGAAGTCGGCGGCAGCTACGCCCCGGCGCAGGTGCAAGGCGCCATCACACTGCAAGGCGTCAGCGTGTCGTTTGCCGCAGACCAAGCGCCGGCGCTGGACAACATCCACCTGAGCCTGCAACCGGGTGAAGTGGTGGCGCTGGTGGGCCCGTCGGGGGCGGGCAAGACGACGCTGGTCAATTTGCTACCGCGCTTTATTGCGCCCTCTAGCGGCCAAGTGCTGCTGGACGGCCACCCACTGATCGACTGGCAACTGGATACTTTGCGCGCGCAGTTTGCGTTGGTCAGCCAAGACGTGGTGATGTTCAATGACAGCGTGGCGGCCAACGTCGCCTTGGGCGCAGCAATAGACACGGCGCGCATCCAAGAATGCTTAGTGGCCGCCAATTTGGCCGAACATATCGCCGCCCTGCCCCAGGGCATAGACACCGTGCTGGGCCACAACGCGGCGCAGCTGTCGGGCGGCCAGCGCCAGCGGCTGGCGATTGCGCGCGCGCTGTATAAAAACGCGCCGATTTTGATTTTGGACGAGGCCACCTCGGCGCTGGACACCGAGTCTGAGCGGCTGGTGCAAGAAGCCTTGCAGCGCCTGATGCGCGGGCGCACCACGCTGGTGATTGCGCACCGCCTCTCCACCATCGAACACGCCGACCGCGTGGTAGTGATGGAGCGCGGGCGCATTGCCGAGCAAGGCACCCACGCCGAACTGCTGGCGCTGGGCGGGCTGTACGCACGCCTCCAAAACCGCCCGCAAGCGGCTTAACGGCCAATTAGGTATCAAATCGGGCTCTAGCCCTTATGCAGACTGCGCTTGTAGCTATTATTTTTGAAGCACCTACCGCTACCGCTACCAGCTACCAGCTACCAGCTACCAGCTACCAGTCCGTAGTCCGTAGTCCGTAGTCCGTAGGTTGGGTTGCACCAGCAACCCAACATCCCTGTTTTTATCTCATTTTAGATATAATTAAGAGCATGAAAAACTGGTCAGTAGAGACGATGGGAAAGACCGTAGACGACGAACTAGGGCTGCTACCCCTAGATATGCGAGGCCGGTTTGTTCGTGTGGCGTCTTTGATTGAAGAATTTGGGCCATTCCATGTCGGTATGCCGCATATCCGAAGCCTGGGTGAAAAGCTTTGGGAAATTCGGGTCAGTGGCCGTGACGGGATAGGACGTGGAATTTGCGTCATCGTCACAGGCAAGAGAGTGATAGTGGTGCATGTATTCGTAAAGAAGACACAAAAGACGCCTGCCGCCGCATTACAAACAGCGTTACGCCGAGCTACAGAAAGTGGATTGCTATGACTAAAATTTCGACATTACATGAGCAATGGCTCAAGACGCCGGGCTATCAAGACGCATATGCCCAGTCCCACGCCGAGTTTGAGCTTGCACGCCAATTGATTGAGGCAAGGACACAAAGCGGTCTGTCCCAAGAAGAAATCGCGAGCCGAATGGGAACATCCCAATCGACTATTGCACGGCTTGAAAGCGGAACTTCGCTTCCATCCATGCGAACGTTAAGCCGGTATGCCAAAGCGACTAACTGTGAAGTCTCGATTCGCTTGCAGCCAATAAAGAGCCACCCAACACCCATGGCATAACAAGCCAGCATGCAATGAAGCAGCGCAGTTTTTTTAAGGCAAAATCGGGCTCTAGCCCTTATGTAGCCTGCGCTTGTAGCTATTATTTTTGAAGCAGCCACCAGCTACCAGCTACCACTTGCCCCGGCTGGGTTGGCGCTGGCGCACGGCGGCGGCAATGGTTTGCACTATCTCGTTGCGATCGGCGCGCAAGGCAAAGTCCACGGCGCTCAGGCCGATGAGGTTTTTTAGCGTCGGGTCGGCGCCTTCGGCCAGCAGCAGTTGCACCACTTCGTGGGTGCCGTATTGCGCGGCCATCATCAGCGGCGTGCTGCCGTTGGGCGAGGTGGCGTCAATGTAGGCGTGCTGCTCTAGCAGCAGCGCCACCATCGCTGGCTGGCGCGCCTGTACGCCAGAGGCGGCGTAGTGCAGCGGCGTCCAGCCGGTTTTATTGACATCGGCATCGCGCGCTATCAGCGTTTTTGCCAGCTCTTGATGGCCCTTGATGGCCGCCAGCATCAGCGCGCTTTCATCGTGGGCGTTGCGGGCCTCGACCTGCAACTTGGGCGACTTCAGCAGCGCCTGCACCGCGCGCAGCGCATCTAGCTTCAATGCCAAAGTCAGCGCCACTTGGCCGTCTGCGGCGCGCGTATTGGGGTCAAAACCCCGGCGCAGCAAGGCAGTGATGGCGTCGCCGTCATCGCGGCGCACCGCAGTAAAAAAATCCTCGTGCGATCCGGCCTGCACAGCCACAGCGCAGCCCCACAGCGCCAAACCCAGCAGCGTGCGCCGGCCAAGGTGGCGCTGCGCTGCTGTATCGGTCATATCGGTCATATCAGTCATATCGGTCATGCCACAACTCCGGTAAACAAGGCGTCAAAATTTTGACTGGTGATACGCGCCACATCTTCTACTGCCATGCCGCGCACGCTGGCCACCTGCTGCGCCACCCACGGCACATACGACGGGTTGTTGGTTTTGCCCCGGTACGGCACCGGCGCCAGATAGGGGCTGTCGGTTTCAATCAGCAAGCGATCCAGCGGCACCAGCGCCACCACGTCGCGCAGCGCTTGCGCGCTTTTGAAGGTGATGATGCCGGAGAACGAGATGTAGTAGCCCAAGTCCAGCGCCGCTCGTGCCATGTCGGCGGACTCGGTAAAGCAATGGAAAACACCGCCGGCGCGGTTGCCAGCGCCGTCCTCCCCCTCCTCGCGCAAGATGGCCAGCGTGTCGTCGGCGGCGCTGCGCGTATGGATGACCAGCGGCTTGGCACAGGCGCGGGCGGCGCGGATATGGGTGCGAAAGCGCTCGCGCTGCCATTCCAAATCAGCAATGCTGCGCCCGCCTTTGCGATCTTCCATGCCGTAGTAATCAAGGCCGGTTTCACCAATCGCCACCACCCGCGCCAGCGCGGCGCGACTGAGCAAATCTTGCACCGAGGGCTCGGCAATGCCTTCGTTGTCGGGATGCACGCCGACGGAGCACCAAAAATTGTCGTAGGCCAGCGCCAGCGCGTGGACGCCGTCAAACTCTTCCAGCGTGGTGCAAATGCACAGCGCCCGGCTGACCTGCGCCGCCGCCATCGCTTGGCGAATGGCGGGCAACTGATCGACCAGTTCCGGAAAATTAAGGTGGCAATGTGAATCGGTAAACATGACAGTAACGCCGCAACCGGCAAAAAATAAAAACAAAAAACAATGCCGACCGGCAATCAGCGGGTCGGCACCAAGCGCAGCAGAAAAATGGAACGGATTAAACGCTTGCGATGGCTTAAATGGTTTGCGTGGGTTTGTCCGAGCCCAGCGCAGTGCCCAAAATTTCTTCAATTTTGAGTTTTAACTGGCGCGATTTGTCGTCTTTGGGAAACTGAATGCCCACCCCTTGCGTGCGGTTGCCGCCGGCGCGCGCTGGCGTCACCCACGCCACGCGGCCCGCCACCGGGTAGCGCTGGGTGTCGTCGGGCAAGGTCAGCAGCACATAGACGTCGTCGCCCAGTTTGTATTCGCGCGGCGTCGGCACAAAAATGCCGCCTTCGGTAAAAAACGGAATGTAGGCGGCGTACAAACCGGCTTTTTCTTTGATGGCCAGCTGCATCACGCTGGGGCGGGGGGCGGTAGAAGGGCTGCTCATAAGACGTGTGGTGCCGGGTTAGTGGCGCGAGTGTAGGGCCTTGCGCGCTTGGGCGGTCAAGGCTTCTAGCATCAGGCCGGGGTTGAACGGGTGCTCGGCGGTGCGCGCTGCCGTGCTCAGTTCGCGCGCCCAGCGCGTCAGCGGGCCAATGGCCGGGGCGGCAGGCAAATCGGCCGGCGCAAAGTAGCGCGGCGGCGCGCCCACGCGCAGCAGCAGCACGTCGTGGCAGAGTTTTTGCAGCGCTTCAATCGCCTGTGCTGGCGTCCAGCCGTCCAAGGCACGGGCATCGCCGCGCAGCATGGCTTGGGGCAGTTGCGCCCAAGTTTGCGGCGATTGGCCCGACTGAAACAGCGCCAGCGCATCGTCAGGGCGGCCGCCGCTGGTGCGCAAAAACACCTCGGCAGCGCCCTCTGGCACGCCCTGCGCTGTCAGCCACGGCAACATTTCGGCCTGCGCCGGCCAGGCCATGGTATGGCCCAGGCAGCGGCTGCGAATGGTCGGCAGCAGCTGATGCGCCG
Organism: Giesbergeria sp.; assembly: GCA_017988165.1. Classification (GTDB taxonomy): domain Bacteria; phylum Pseudomonadota; class Gammaproteobacteria; order Burkholderiales; family Burkholderiaceae_C; genus Simplicispira. Next base: position 18,828 of record JAGNSH010000015.1, read on the forward strand.
CTTCGCTGGCCAGCACAAAGCGCACGTCGCCGGGCGGTTCTTCCAGCGTTTTGAGCAGCGCATTGGCCGTGACCACGTTCATTTGCTCGGCTGGGTAGACCAGCACCGCTTTGCCCCGGCCCCGGGCGCTGGTGCGCTGGCTAAATTCGACCGCTTGGCGCATGGCGTCCACACGGATTTCGCGGCTGGGTTTGCGTTTTTTGTCGTCCAGCTCGGACTGCGCTTTTTCGGGCAACGGCCAGCCGCGCGCCAGCATTTCTGCCTCGGGCATCAACACGCACACGTCGGCATGGGTATGCACATCGATGGCGTGGCAACTGCCGCAGACCCCGCAAGCGCCGTGCTCGGGGCTGGGCGCTTCGCACAGCCAAGCGCGTACCAGCTCTAGCGCCAGCGCAAACTGCCCCAGCCCGGACGGGCCTTGCAGCAGCCACGCATGGCCTTGCTGCGCCAACAAGCGGCGCCGCTGCGTGGCCAGCCAGGGGGCTAAAGCCGGGCGCGGTGCTGTCGCTTGCGTTACTGTTTTCACAGCGGCGCACCCGGCTCGCTCAGATAGCCGCGCTGCGCAAACACCGCCATGACTTGCTGCCACACCGCCGCGCGTTCTTGCGCCGCATCGATGCGGGCAAAGCGCTGCGGCGCGGCGGCGGCGCGGTCGGCATAGCCCTGCGCCACGCGGCGAAAAAACTCTGCCGGTTGCGCCTCAAAACGGTCGGGCACGCGCGTGCCGACCAAGCGCTGGGCCGCTACATCGGGCGCCAAGTCAAACCACAGCGTTAAATGTGGTTCAAGCAACAAATCGGCCTCTAGCCCAATATCTGTCTGCGCTATGCGCTCTAGTATTGATAGCGTTTCGAGGTCAAAGCCGCGCCCCGCGCCTTGGTAGGCAAAGGTGGCATCGGTAAAGCGGTCGCACAGCACCACCTTGCCGCGTAGCAGCGCCGGCGCAATCACTTGGCGCAAATGGTCGCGCCGGCCAGCAAACACCAGCAGCGACTCGGTCAGCGCATCCATGCCGTCGTGTAGCAGCACAGTGCGCAGCTTTTCAGCCAAGGGCGTGCCGCCCGGCTCGCGCGTAGACACCACGCTGCGGCCTTGGGCGCGAAAGGCTGCGGCCAGCGCCTCGATGTGCGAGGACTTGCCAGCGCCGTCGATGCCTTCAAAGCTGATGAACAAACCTGTCGGCGACATAGTGCAATCTTTCCGCAGCAAAAAATGAAAAAGGGCGGGCTTAAACAGCGGGCTTATTGGCCACGTTGGTAGCGGTTAACCGCGCGGTTGTGCTCGCCCAGCGACGCGCTGAAGTGGCTGGTGCCATCGCCCTTGGCAACAAAATACAGCGCTTTGGTTGGCTCAGGCTGCACCGCAGCCAGCAGCGCGGCTTTGCCGGGCATGGCAATCGGCGTGGGCGGCAGGCCAGAGCGGGTGTAGGTGTTCCACGGCGTGTCGGTTTGCAAGTCGCGCTTGCGCAAATTGCCGTCAAATTTGTCACCCAAGCCGTAAATCACCGTCGGGTCGGTCTGCAACAACATACCGATGCGCAGGCGGTTGGCAAACACACCGGCAATCAGCGCGCGGTCGCTGGCGCGGCCGGTTTCTTTTTCGACAATGCTGGCCAAAACCAGCGCCTCGTCAGCGCTTTTCAGGGGCGTGTCGCTGGCGCGCTGGCTCCAGGCGGCCTCTAAGCGGCGATCCATCGCGTGCAGCGCGCGGCGCAGCACCGCTAGGTCGCTGCTGCCTTTGGCGTAGGTATAGGTGTCGGGAAAAAAGCGCCCCTCGGGGGCCACGCCGGGGCGCTCTAGGCGCGCCATCAGGTCGGCGTCTGACAGCGCGGCGCTGTCGTGCTTGATGCCGTCTTCGCGCGCCAGTGCCGCGCGCACTTGGCGAAAATTCCAGCCCTCGACCAGCGTCAGCACTTGCAGGCTTTCTTCGCCCTGCACCAGCTTTTGCAGCAAGGTATACGGCGTGGTGCCAGGGGTGATTTCGTAGTTACCGGCTTTGATGCGCCGGTCTAAGCCCGAGACGCGAAACCACGCATACAGCAGCCGCGCATCGACGCCCACACCGGCCATTTGGACACTGCGCGCCACCGCCTTGGGCGAGGTGCCGGGCTCAATCTCCAGCTCCAGCGCCTGAGCGCCCCCCGCAGCCAGAGGCATCGGGGCGTGTACCCACCACACCGCCGCGCCGCCCAGCGCCAAAGCCAAAAACAATAACCAAGACAGCAAACGCAACACAACCATGCAAGCCTATCAATGAGGGAGCGGGCATCATAATTCAGCCATGACTTCGAACCTTGACGGCATTGCCCCCCTAAACCACCTTGGCGTCATCCGCGCCGAGGGCGACGACGCGGCCAAATTTTTGCACGGCCAGTTAACCCAAGACTTTGTCCTGCTGGGCCTGAACGAGGCGCGCTTGGCGGCATTTTTATCGGCCAAAGGCCGGATGCAGGCCAGCTTTATCGGCTTCAAACGCAGCCCCAGCGAGATTTTGCTGATCTGTAGCCGCGACCTGCTGGCCGCCACGCTCAAGCGCTTGTCGATGTTTGTGATGCGCGCCAAAGCCAAACTGAGCGACGCCAGCGACGAATTTGCGCTGTACGGCATCGCCGGCGACACTCTGCTTTCGATAGCTGCTAGCGCACAGCCGGCTTGGGCTAAAGCCGATTTTGGTGCTGCAAACCTTGTCCACCTGCCGCCTGCTTGCGGCCAGCCGCGCGCGCTGTGGGTGGCCCCGCCAGCGCAGCCCGCCCCCGCTGGCCCGGCGCTAGAGCCGGCGCTGTGGGCTTGGGGCGAGGTGCAAAGCGGCATTGCCACTTTGAGCGCGCCGCTGGTCGATGCCTTGGTGCCGCAAATGCTCAACTACGAATCGGTTGGCGGCGTCAGCTTCAAAAAAGGCTGCTACCCCGGCCAAGAAGTGGTGGCACGCAGCCAGTTTCGTGGTGCCATCAAACGGCGCACCTATTTGGCCCACGCGGCGCTGGCGCTAGAAGTGGGCGCTGAGGTGTTTACGCTGGGCGACTCCGATCAGCCCTGCGGCAGCGTGCTGCAAACCGCCGCCCACCCAGCCGGTGGCTGGGATGCGCTGGTGGTGCTGCAAATCAGCGCCGCCGAGGGCGCCGCCCTGCACATCGGCGCGGCCAATGGGCCGCTCTTGACGCTGGGCAGCTTGCCTTATACGCTGCTGGAAGATGTGTAAAAACTATCTAAATTGATAGCTACTAGCGCAAGCTGGCATTGGGCTAGAGGCCAATTTTTGGCCTAACTAGGCGGC
>JAGNSH010000098.1 GCA_017988165.1 Giesbergeria sp.
CGACGGACTGGCCAGCTACTTTCCGCCGCGCAATGGCGACACCCAGAACGGCAGCGACACGCTGACGGCCTATCTGCTGGCCAGTGCCCATGAGGCGGCGCGCCTGAACCCGGCGTTTGCGCTGGCCGACGAGGTGCGCGCGCCAATGGAGCGCGGCTTGATTGACTTTGTCGAAGGCCGCATCGAACGCACCTTCTGGAGCCCGCGCAAAGACTTGGAGATGCGCAAGCTCGCCGCCATCGAAGCGCTGTCGCGCTACGGCAAGGCGCAGGCGCGGATGCTCGACAGCATCACCATCGCGCCGCAGCAGTGGCCGACGCACGCCGTCATCGACTGGATGAGCGTGCTGCAGCGCCTGCAAGGCGTCCCCCAGCGCAGCGAGCGCTTGGCCCAAGCCCAGCAAATTTTGCGCAGCCGCCTGAACTACCAAGGCAGCCAACTGGCCTTCACCACCGAACAAGACGACGACTGGTGGTGGCTGATGCAAGGCGGCGACTTGAACAGCGCCCGCCTGCTGCTGGCCGTTATCGACAACCCCGCTTGGAAGGGCGACATTGCGCGTCTGGCCAACGGCTTTATGGCGCGCCAGCAGAACGGCGCGTGGCGCACCACCACCGCCAACCTGTGGGGCGGCTTTGCGCTGGCGCGCTTCTCGGCGGCGTTTGAAGCGACGCCGGTGGCCGGCAGCACGCAAGCGAGTTTGGGCGGCGAACAAGCCAGCGTCGATTGGGCCAAGGTCAAACAGGCCAAGGCCAGCGACGCCAGCGGCGCGGCGCACCAAACCAGCTGGTTTGGCGCGCCCAACGCGCCCGGCAACTGGCAGGGCAACCGGATGTTCTTGCCGTGGGGCCAAGCGGACAAAGCGGACAAAGGCGCGCAAAGCCTGAGCCTGAGCCTGAGCCACAAAGGCAGCGGCAAGCCGTGGCTGACGCTGCAATCGCTGGCCGCCGTGCCTTTGCAGGCGCCAGTGGTGGCTGGCTACACCATCCAAAAAACCGTCACGCCGATAGAGCAAGCCAACAAAACCCTGCCCGCTGGCCAATACACGCGCGGCGACGTGCTGCGCGTGACGCTGCAAGTGAGCGCCAGCGCGCCGATGACCTGGGTGGCGATTACGGACCCAATTCCCGCCGGCGCGACGATTTTGGGCAGCGGCTTGGGGCGCGACTCGGCCATCGCCACGCAAGGCGAAAAAAGCAGCGGCGCCGGCTGGTCGGCGTTTGAGGAGCGCAGCTTTGAGTCTTTCCGCAGCTATTACGAATACCTGCCCAAAGGCACGGTGAAGATGCAATACACGCTGCGCCTGAACAACGTCGGCGACTTCGCCCTGCCGCCCAGCCGGGTTGAGGCGCTGTACGCACCCGAAATGTTTGGCGCCGCGCCCAACGCCCGTGTGCAGGTGCTGGCCGCGCCACTGCCCGCAGCGTCCAGCCCATCAAAATGATAGCTAATAGCGCACGTATTTAAACGGATTGAGGCACAAAACCAGCTTAAAGCCTTTAAATACGTGCGGTTGCAGCTATGGTTTTTATCCAATCGCCCGACTGGCTGGGTGCAATGCCTGCGCCAGCTGCGCGCCTAACACCTTGAAATATTTAGCTATTTGCTGCGGGCGATAATTCCAGCAAACAGGAGAACATGAATGTCAGAGCTGCCTCTGGGGCTGGTGGATACGGGTATCGAGACGGGTGCGGATAGCGGCGCTACCGATACGGCAAGCACTGAGGCGGCGGTGTTGCTGGGCGTCAGCTTGCACGTCAGCGCGGTGGTCAAGCTCAATTTGGCAGACTTTCAAAACGCCGTGCCCGCGCTGCAAGAGCTGGCAATTGTCAACGCCACGCCGATGTCGATTCAAGGGCTGACGCTGTCGCTGCACTCTGAGCCGGCGTTTGTCAAACCGCGCAGCTGGCATTTGGACGCCGTCGGCGCGGGCGCCACCTACGACCTGCACGACTTGGATGTGCAGCTCGATGGCGCGCTGCTGTCGCGCCTGAGCGAGGCCGAGCCGGCGGTGCTGCACTTTGCGCTGCACAGCCGCCCAACGCCGCAGTCGGACAACATCGTGCTGGCCACGCACGACTGCACCGTCGAATTGCTGGCGCGCAACCAATGGGGCGGTTTGGGCGATTTGCCCGAGATGGTGGCGGCATTTGTCCAGCCCAACGACCCGGCGATTGACCGGCTGCTCAAAGGCGCGGCTTTGGTGCTGGAGACGGCGGGCAAGTCGGGCGCCATGGACGGCTACAGCCAAGGCCCCAAGCGCGCGTGGGAGTTGGCGTCGGCCATTTGGACGGCGGTGCTGCAAAAAAAGCTGCACTACGCGCTGCCCCCAGCCAGCTTTGAGCGCACCGGCCAAAAGGTGCGCAACCCCAGCCAAGTGACAGATGCCGGCTTGGCCACTTGCCTCGATTTAACGCTGCTGTTTGCCGCCTGCCTAGAGCAAGCGCACCTGAACCCGCTGCTGGTGTTTACCAAGGGCCACGCCTTTGCTGGGGTGTGGCTAAGCCAGCAAGAATTCACCAGCGCCGTGGTGGACGACGTGACCGCCCTGCGCAAGCGCTTGCAGTTGCAAGAAATGCTGGTGTTTGAGACCACCTTGGCCGCGCAAGGCCAGCCGGTGCGCTTTAGCCAAGCCATTGCCCAAGCGGTGCGCCAGTTGGGCGAAGCCGAAGATGCGCAGTTTGAGCTGGTGGTCGACATCAAACGCGCGCGCATGGTGCGCATCAAACCGCTGGCCCAGGCGCAAGCCGTGGCCGCGCCAGCGCCGGCAGAACCCGGGATGGAGACCGCCGCACCCCTCGCCGCCACTATCGCCATTGCCATCGAAGACGCGCCGGCGCAACTGCGCGACCCGGCCAGCGACGACATTCCCAGCGCCGAACTTGACCCCAAAGACCGGCTGGCGCGCTGGCAACGCCGGCTGCTGGACCTGTCGCTGCGCAACGTGTTGCTGAACTTTCGCCCCGGCAAAAAAGCGCTGCTGCTGGAAGTGGCGGCAGCGGCGTTTGAGGACGTGCTGGCCGAAGGCAAAACCATCAAACTGCTGCCCAGCCGCGATGTGATGGCAGGCAGCGATCCGCGCAGCCAACAACTGCACGAAGCGCGCCACCTAGAAGACCTGCACGGCGCCCAAGCCGCTGAGGCTTTGCAGCGGCGCGAAGTGTTTATTCGCCTCGAAGACGCCGATCTGGAAGCCCGCTTGGTCGAGTTGTACCGGGGCGCGCGCAATGCGCTGCAAGAGGGCGGCGCCAACACGCTGTTTGTTGCGCTGGGCTTTTTGGTCTGGACGCGCCCCGACAAGCCCGAAGTGCGCATCAAAGCGCCTTTGATTTTGCTGCCGGTGGTGCTGGAGCGCAAAAGCGCCCGCGCCGGTTTTACGCTGCAAGCGCACGAGGACGAGGCGCGCTTTAACCCGACCTTGGTCGAGATGCTGCGGCAAGACTTTCAGCTGGAGCTGGGCGTGCCAGCGGGCGATTTGCCCCAAGGCGAAAGCGGGCTGGACGTCACCGGCATTTGGACGCGGGTGCGCAGCGCCATCAAAAACGTGCGCGGCTGGGAGGTCAACGAAGACGTGGTGCTGTCGATGTTCTCGTTTGCCAAGTACCTGATGTGGAAGGACTTGGTTGACCGCACCGACGACCTGCGCCAGTCGCCCGTGGTGGCGCACCTGCTGGACACGCCGCGCGAGCCCTACCGCTCCAGCATCGCCTTTCCCGAGCCGCGCCAGCTTGACGCCGAGTACCCGCCCGACAAGGTGTTTAGCCCGCTGCCGGCGGACTCGTCGCAGCTGTCGGCCATCTTGGCCGCCGCCAAGGGCAAAGACTTTGTGCTGATTGGCCCGCCCGGCACCGGCAAAAGCCAAACCATTGCCAACCTGATTGCCCAGTGCCTGGCCGAAGGCAAGCGGGTGCTGTTTGTCGCCGAGAAAATTGCCGCGCTGGACGTGGTCTACCGCCGCCTGCGCGAAGTGGGGCTGGGCGACTTTTGCCTAGAGCTGCATTCCAACAAAAGCCGCAAGCTCGATGTGCTCAACCAGCTGCACAAGTCGTGGGACTCGCACGGAAAAATCGACGCCGCCAGCTGGAGCGCCAAGGCGCAAGAACTCAGCCGCGTGCGCGAACAGCTGTCGACCTACGTCGAGCGCCTGCACCAGCGCTACGACAACGGCCTGACGATTTACCGCGCCATCGGCCAAGTGGTCGGCGGCGAGGCGCAGCCCGATTTGTCCTTTGCCTGGCCATCTGTAGACAGCCACGACGAAGCCACGCTGGGGCAACTGCGCGACGTGGCAGCACGCCTGCGCGCCAATGCCAGCGCCGTTGGCGCCGAGCATTTGGCCCACGGCACGCTGGCCTATATCCACACCCCAGACTGGTCGGTGCGCTGGCAGCAAGACACGGTGCGCGCGGCGCAAACACTGCGCAGCAGCAGCCAAGCGCTGGCCGACAGCGCACAAACGTGGAGCCAGCAACTGCCACTGGCCTTGCCGCCGCTGCGCCAGCCGGTGCGCCAAGCGCTGGCCACGCTGGCCAAGGCACTGCCGCAAGCCGCCGGCCAAGCCTGGGGCTTTTGCACCGCGCCAGCGCACGCCCACACCGCGCAGGCGCTGCAATCGGGCATCGATCTGCTGATGCAGCACCGGCAGTTGTCGGCGCAACTGCTGCCGCCATGGTCGGCCGAGGTGCAAGAGCGCTTGCACCAAGCCATTGCCGCGCTAGAGCAGCGCCGGCGCCTGCACGCCGAGCTGGGCACGCCCTGGCCGGCAGCGGTGTGCGACGACATCGAGCGCGGCCTGCAAGGCATTGACGAAATAGCCCAACTGCGCCAAAGCCTGTCAGTGCCCTACAGCGCCGGCGTAGCCCAACTGAACGTGGCGCAGCTGCAACGCGCGTGGACCAAGGCCGAAAAAGCCGTCTGGCCGCTGTCGTGGTGGGGCCAGCGCCAAGTGCGCGCGGCGCTAGAAGCCGTCAGCGAAGGCACCAACGAGCCGCAGGTGGCCCAAGATTTGGCGGCGCTGGTGCGCATCAAAGCGCTGAGCGACCAAGTCAGCCAAGTCAACCCCGGCATTGCCGCCGATGGCCTGTGGTTTGGCCTGAAAACCCGCACCGACGATATGCGCAGCGCTTTGCAAGCCAACGCTGCGCTGCAAGCGGCGCGCTTTCACCAGCCCTACGCCCCCGACAGCCTCAGCGCCGTGGCCCAAGGCGGCTGCGGCGACCGCTGGGCGCGCGAAGCCCAGCGCCTGCAAACGCTGCACCAGCTAGACCAGCAATTGGCGCAATGCGCGCCACTGGCTGGCGCCAGCCACCGACTATGGCGCGGCCAAGACACCGATGTCGAACTGCTGCGCGCAGCGCTGGCCTTTGAACACGAACGCCAGCCACTGCAAGAGCGCGGCAACGTCGCTGGCGCCCACACCGCCGTGGCCGATGGCCTGTGCGGCGCGCTGCTGCAACAAGAACACCACCGCCTGCAAGAGCGCGCCAAGCTCGAAGCGCGGCTGGCGGCACTGGACGAGCTGGCCCAGCACTGCCCCGGCCTGTGGCAAGGCCTGGCCACCGACCCAGACGCCGTGGCCCAAGCGCTGCACTTTTACAGCACGCTGCACAGCAGCTTGAGCGCACTGAGCACGCCATCCCTGCCCGCCGTGCAAGCCCTGCACCCGGTGCTGACCACGCACAACGCCGCCTTGGCCAGCGGCGGCGCTATCGAACAAGCCTGCCAACAGCTGGCGGCGCACATCGCCCAACTGCACAGCGCCATCGCGCACTTCAGCGCCTTGGCCGAGCAGCCCGAAGCGCTACAACGCAGCTTTGCCGACAGCGACTTGGCCGAGCTGGCCGACATTGCCAGCGGCATTGAAGCCGCCGCCCCCAGCCTGCACGCCTGGTGCGCTTGGCGCTACACCCAGTCCAGCGCCCACAGCGCCGGCTTGGGCGCGCTGGCCGATGCCATCGCCTTGGGCCGCATTGCGCCGGCGCAGGCGCAGCAGGCGTTTGAGGTCAATTACGCCCGCTGGTGGCTGGGCGAAGTGGTCGATCAGGACGAAGTGCTCAAGCGCTTTGTCTCCGCCGAGCACGAGCAGCGCATCCAAGCCTTTCGCGCGCTGGACGACGAATTCACCGCCGCCACGCGCCAGTGGATTCGCGCCAAGCTGTGCGCGCAACTGCCGGCACTCGACAGCGTCGATCGCCACAGCGAGTGGGGCGTGCTGCGCCGCGAAATCACCAAAAAACGCCAGCACCTGCCGCTGCGCCAGCTGCTGCAAGAAATCCCCACAGTGGTGCTGCAACTGACGCCCTGCCTGCTGATGAGCCCGTTGTCGATAGCGCAATACCTGTCGGCCAGCGCCAGCAATTTCGACATCGTCATCTTTGACGAAGCCTCGCAAATTCCGGTCTGGGACGCCGTCGGCGCCATGGCCCGCGCCAAGCAGGTGGTGATGGTGGGCGACCCCAAACAATTGCCACCCACCAACTTCTTTGGCCGCGAAAACGGCTCGGACGACGACGTGCCCGAAGTTGAAAGCGACTTGGAAAGCATCTTGGACGAATGCCTGGGCGCCAGCCTGCCGACGCGCAACCTGTCGTGGCACTACCGCTCGCGCCACGAGAGCCTCATCGCCTTCAGCAACCACAAGTACTACGGCGGCGGGCTGGTGACGTTTCCGTCCCCCGCCACCGAAGACAACGCCGTCAGCTTTCACTGGGTGGCCGGGCGCTACGAAAAAGGCGGCGCGCGCATCAACCAAATCGAAGCCAAAGCCTTGGTGGCCGACTTGGTGGCGCGCTTGCAATCGCCGGGCTTTCGCGCCTCGGGCCTGACGATAGGCGTGGTCACCTTCAACACCGAGCAGCAAAGCCTGATTGAAGACCTGCTGGACGCCGAGCGGCGCAAAGACCCGCAGCTGGAGTCTTACTTTGCCGAGTCGGAGCTGGAGCCGCTGTTTGTCAAAAACCTGGAGAGCGTGCAGGGCGACGAGCGCGACATCATGTATTTCTCCATCACCTACGGGCCGGACATATCGGGCACGGTGTCGATGAACTTTGGCCCGCTCAACCGCGATGGCGGCGAGCGCCGCTTGAACGTCGCCGTCACCCGCGCACGCCACGAGCTGCGCGTGTTTTCCAGCCTGCGCGGCGACCAAATGGATTTGTCGCGCACCCAAGCCCACGGCGTGCGCGACCTGAAGCACTTTTTGGAGTTTGCCGAGCGCGGCCCCAAAGCGCTGGTCGAATCCCACCGGGGCAGCCAAGGCGACTTTGACAGCCCGTTTGAAGCCAGCGTGGCCGAGGCCTTGGAGCGCAAGGGCTGGCGCGTCCACACGCAAATTGGCGCCTCGTCGTTTCGCATCGACTTGGGCGTGGTGCATCCGGACTTTCCGGGGCGCTACTTGGCCGGGGTCGAGTGCGACGGTGCCACCTACCACAGCTCGGCCACGGCGCGCGACCGCGACAAACTGCGCGAGCAGGTGCTGCGCGGCTTAGGCTGGGAGATTTTGCGCATCTGGTCGACCGACTGGTGGGTCAACCCCGGCGGCACGCTAGAGCGCGT
>JAGNSH010000016.1 GCA_017988165.1 Giesbergeria sp.
TGTGATGGCGGCTGCGGCACCGGCGTCACCAAAGGGCTGACTCGCTTGTAGGAGAGCGGCCCGCAGCGAGGAGGGGCGCTGGTGGCTAGGCTATTGGGGGTCAGCTATTGGGGGTCAGAGCCACATTCACGGCCCACAGCGCCGCGCCGCCCATAAAAAAACCGGGATACCTTGCAAGGCATCCCGGTTTTTTTGCTACAGCCCTTGTGCAGCTTGCGGTTGTAGCTATGGTTTTAGCTTGTAGCTTGTAGCTTGTAGCTTGGGTTGCCCCAGCAACCCCACATTGCCCGCACACTCCCATTGATGATGGCTAATCAAAAATCATAGCTGTAACCGCAGGCTGTGTAAGGGCTAGAGGCTATTTTGGCTATTAATTGACGTTCAGTGCGCGCCAGCGGCATCTGCGCTGGCGGCTGTGCCGGCGGGGCGCTGGGTGAACCAAATCAGGCCAATCAGCAGCAAAAACAAATACGACGATCCGAGAAAGATGTCGTCTGCCGCGCGGGTGTAGGCCTGTTGATCAATCAGGCGGTTGACTTGCACCAGCGCCTGCTCCATCGACAAGCCAGCGCTGGTCAGGCCGTTGAGCGTTTGCGCAAACACGCCTTGGCCTTGCACCAGCCCTTCCGTTAGGTGGGCGTGGTGCAGGGCGGCGCGGCTTTCCCACAGGGTGGTGGCAATCGACACGCCCATGGCGCCCGCCGTGATGCGGGTGAAGTTGCTCAGGCCCGCCGCTGCCGGGATTTGGTGCGGTGCCAAGCCCGACAGGGTGATGGTGGTCAGCGGGATGAAGAAAAAGGCCATGGCCGCGCCTTGGATCAGCGTCGGAATCAGCACGGTGGCGAAGTCGGTCTCGGTGGTGAACTGCGCGCGCATCCACAGCACCAGCGCAAACACGATAAAAGCGCCAGTCGCCATGCGGCGCGGATCCCATTGGCCCACTTTGCGCCCGACGATGGGCGTCAGCAAGATGGCAAACAGCCCCACCGGTGCCAGCGCCATACCGGCCGAGGTGGCGGTGTAGCCCATCCACTGCTGTAGCCACAGCGGCAGCAGCACCACGTTGCCAAAAAACAGCGCATAGGCAATCGACAGCGACAGCGCGCCAAAGGCAAAGTTGCGCCGCTTGAACAGGCGCAAATCGACCACCGGGTGCTTGTCGGTCAGCTCCCAGACGATAAACACCGCCAGCGCCACGACGGCAACCACCGCCAGGGCGATGATTTCTGCCGAGGCAAACCAGTCCAGCTCTTTGCCCTTGTCCAGCATCAGCTGCAGCGCGCCCACCCACAGCACCAATAGCGTCAGGCCGATGGTGTCGATGGGCAGTTTGCGCGTTGGGGTTTCGCGTTTTTGGTAGATGGCCCAGGTAAAGGCGGCCGCCAGCAGGCCAATCGGCACGTTGATGTAAAAAATCCATGGCCAGGAGACGTTGTCCGTGATCCAGCCGCCCAGCAGCGGCCCGACCACCGGGGCCACCAGCGTGGTCACGCCCCACAGCGCCAGCGCGGTGCCGGCCAGCGCGCGCGGAAAGCTCGACAGCAGCAAGGTTTGCGACAGCGGAATCATTGGCCCCGCCACCAAGCCTTGCAGCACGCGAAAGAACACCAGCATTTCCAGCGACGTGGCAAAGCCGCACAGCCACGAGGTGATGACAAACAGCAGCACGCTCATGCTGAACAGGCGCACCGCACCAAAGCGCTGCGTCAGCCAGCCAGTCAGCGGCACCGAGATGGCGTTGGCCACGCCAAAGCTGGTGATCACCCAAGTGCCTTGGCCGGGACTGACGCCCAGGTCACCGGCAATGGCGGGCAGGGAGACGTTGGCAATCGACGAGTCGAGCACGTTCATAAACGTCGCCAGCGACAGCGCTATCGTGCCCAGCAGCAGCGTGCTGCCGGTCAGTGGCTCGGGCGCATAGGGCGCGGCAGCAGGCGCAGCAGGCGCAGCAGGCGCAGCAGAAGGAGCAGCAGCAGCAGTCATAACAGGCCCAGCGTGAGCGTCAATGTGGGGCGGCTTTGCGGCCTAAGTTGGCGGCAATGATGCTGCGCACTTGGTCGTCGGCGGCGCGCAATGGCGCATCAAACACCTCGGTGGCTTGGGGTGGCGTGGTGCGCGGCGTGTCGGCCAGCCGCTTGCCGTCTTGCTGGCGGATATCGACCGATACGTTCATCGACAGGCCCACGCGCAGCGGGTGCTGGGCCACTTGGGCCGGGTCGAGGGCGATGCGCACTGGCACCCGTTGGACGATTTTGATCCAGTTGCCGGTGGCGTTTTGCGCTGGCAGCAGGGCAAAGGCTGCGCCGGTGCCAGCGCCCAGGCCGGTGACGGTGCCGTTGAACAGCACTTTGCTGCCATACACATCGGCTTCTAGCGTGGCGCTTTGGCCAATGCGCAGCTTGTTGAGCTGGCTTTCTTTGAAGTTGGCATCTACCCACAGATCGTTCAGGGCTACCAGCGTCATCAGCGGCGCGCCTGCGGCCACGCGCTGGCCCAGTTGCACGCCGCGTTTGGCAATGGTGCCGTCCAGCGGCGCTTTCAGTTGCGTGCGCTCCAGCGCCAACCACGCCTCGCGCACGCGGGCGGCGGCGCGCTGCACGTTGGGGTGATCTTCGGGCGCCGTGCCATCGGTTTGGGTTTGGCTGGCGACCAATTGCTCTTGCGCAGCGCGCAGCGCCGCTTGGGCGGCGGCGGTGGCGCTTTTGGCGGCCGTCCATTGCGCTGTCGCGTGCTGAAACTCTTCTTTGCCGACGGCGCCGCTGGCCAGCAGCGGGCTGCGCCGGTTGACGTCGTCTTGGGCGCGGCTGGCCTCGGCTTGGGCGCGGGCCAGGTCGGCTTGGCGCAGGCTGACTTGGGCTTGCAGTGGGGCGTTGTTGGCAAACAGCGTGCGCACTTCGCGCACGGTTTGTGCCAGTTGCGCCTGTGCTTGATCCAGGGCTACGCGGGCGTCAGCCGCGTCAAGGGTGACCAGCACTTGGCCAGTGCGAACAAAGTCGGTGTCGTTGGCGCCAATCGCCACCACCGTGCCGCCCACTTGCGGCGTGATTTGCACCACGTTGCCTGCGGCGTAGGCGTTGTCGGTGGTTTCAAAGTGGCGCGCGTTGGTCCAATGCCAGCCGCCCCAGGCCAGTCCCGCCGCGGTAACCAAGAGGGCTATCAGCGTCAGGCCGCGTCGGCGGGCGGTGTTGTGTTCGTGTGCGTTGAGTGCGCTCATAGGGAAAAAGCTTTCGCGGCAGAGATGTCAGTCAAATCGGTGTCGTTGTGCCAGCCGCCGCCCAGTGCTTGCATCAGCAGCACGCGGGTGTCGAGTTGGCGGGCGCGCAGGTCAATGCCCAGGCGGCGTTGGGCCAGCAGCGGGCTTTCGGTGCTCAACACCAGCAGGTAGTTGCCCAGCCCGGCACGAAAGCGCTGCGTAGCAAAGTCATAGGCCGTGGCCGCTTTAGTGGCGGCTTGTGCTTGCAGCGCTTGCTGGCGCGTCAGTGATTGCACCGACCCAATGGCGTCGCCGGCTTCTTTGACGGCGCCCAATACGGCGGCGTTGTATTGCGCAATGGCCGTGTCCAGTTCGGCTTGGCGTGCGCCCAGTTGGGCGCGCAGGCGCGCGCCGTCAAACAGCGGCAGTGTCAGCGCCGGGGCTACGCCCAGTTGGCGCGAGTCGGCGCGCAGCAGTTGGTCCAGGCCAATGGCGCTCAGGCCGACAAAGGCGCTCAGGTTGATGTCTGGATAAAACGCCGTGCGCGCTACGGCCACGTCTTGCGTGGCGGCTTCGACGCGCCAGCGCGCGGCCACCACGTCAGCGCGGCGCCCTAGCAGGTCGGCGCCCAGCACAGCGGGGATGTCGCCCAGCGCCAGTCGGTCTAACTGCGGCGCTAGCGTGGCTTGGGCCTGCGGCGCTTGGCCGCACAGGGCGGCCACTTGGCGCCGGGCCAGGGTGATTTGCTCGTCCAGCGCCTCGATTTGTCCCTGCGCATCGGGCAGGGCGGCTTGGGCTTGGGTCAGTTCGACTTGGCTGTCTAAACCGGCTTGGGTGCGCTCTTGCGTCAGTTGCAGCAGGGCGTTGCGCTGCGCCAAATGCTGCTCGGCCACGCTGCGCTGGGCCAGCAGGCGCGCCAGTGCGATGTAGCTGCGGCTGACTTGGGTGGCCAGCGCACTGCGGGCGGCGGCGCTGTCGGCCTGCGCGGCGCGGGCTTGGCCGAGTGCGGCTTGCAGTTCGGCGCGGTGGCGGTCAAAAAAGTCGGGCGACCAGCGCAGGGTCGCTTGCAAGTTGGCGCTGTCCCAGGTGCTGCCGGCAATCGGTGCCGGCGTCATGCCGTTGGCGCTGTAGCGCTGGCGTGCGGCATCGGCTTGCAGCGTGGCGTGCGGCTGGCTGGCGCTGCTGCTGAGGTCGGCCAAGGCCAAGGCGCGCGTCTGCCTTGCCTGTAGTACGGCCAAGCTGGGACTGCCTTGCAGAGCGTGCTCAATCAGCGCGTTCAGGGTGGTGTCGCCCAGTGCAGTCCACCACTGTGCGGCTATCGGTGCCGAGGGGTTGGCGCTTAACCCCAAGTCGGCGGCTTGGGTCGATGCCAGCGGGGTGTGCGCCGCGCCTTGCGAGGCGCAACCACTAACCAATGCGCCAACCAAGGTGCCAGCACACAGCAGTGCGCACCGTGCGCCGCTGCGCGTTAAAAAAGAAGGAGGGGTCATGGGGAGAGGAAAACGTAGAAAAACTTTAGCTGGCCGCTTTGCCGCTGGTGTGGCGCAGTGCCTCGCCATTGGCCAGCATGCGCTGCAACAAATGCAGCATTTGTTGCCACTCGGCATGGCTGAAGTCGCTCAGGTGGCCGTTGAGCACCTCGGCCAAGACGCCCGGCACTTGATTGGCAACGGTGCGGCCTTCGTCGGTCAGTGCCAGATGCACTACGCGCCGGTCGGCGCTAGAGCGCTCGCGCCGCACCAAGCCTTTGGCTTCTAGCCGGTCCAGCGCGCGGGTGATGGCGCCGGCGTCAATCCCCAACTCGCGCGACAGGGCGGCGACGGTGTTGCAGTCGCCGCACAGCAGTTTGTACAGCGGCAAATACTGCACATAGGTGACATCGTGCGGCGCCAGTTGGGCGTCGGCCTGCGACAGGATGGAGCTGAGCACTTTGCGCATCAAATAGCCCACGCTTTGGTCGGGCGTGTACTGGCTGGGGGCGTAAAACGCGGCGCAGTCAGGCGGCTTGGGCGGCGAGGAGTCTTGCATGGGCATTAATTTAATTGCATAGACAATGATTGTCTGTGCATTTAATTAAGCCTGTATTTATGGCAGGGTTTTTATGCTGCTGCGCCAGCGTTTAGAGGATGCGGGTCTGTCGGTAAATTCGTGCAGTGCAGCATCGGCCTCAGTTACCATTCACCCCCTTGTGCCGGCGGGCGTGCAACAGCGTGTCGGGCGGCTACCGGTTGACGCTGGCGCGGTGCCTGCGGTGCTGGTTTTACAGGTGATTCGTGCGTCTCAATTCCATCAAACTCTCCGGTTTCAAGTCGTTTGCCGACCCGACCAACTTCCTGCTGCCCGGCCAGCTGGTGGGCGTGGTGGGCCCCAACGGCTGCGGCAAATCCAACATCATGGATGCGGTGCGCTGGGTGCTGGGCGAGAGCAAAGCCAGCGAGCTGCGCGGCGAGTCGATGCAAGACGTCATCTTCAGCGGCACCACCACGCGCAAGCAGGCCAGCCGCGCCAGCGTTGAGCTGGTGTTTGAAAACCACGACCACCGCGCCGGTGGCCAGTGGAATCAGTACATCGAAATAGCCGTCAAGCGCGTGCTGACGCGCGACGGCACCAGCAGCTACTACATCAACAACCAGCCAGTGCGCCGGCGCGACGTGCAGGACGTGTTTCTGGGCACGGGCCTGGGGCCGCGCGCCTACGCCATCATTGGTCAGGGGACGATTAGCCGGATTATTGAAAGCCGCCCGGAAGAGCTGCGCCTATTTTTAGAAGAAGCCGCTGGCGTCTCCAAATACAAAGAGCGCCGCCGTGAGACGGAAAACCGCTTGGCCGGCACGCGCGAAAATTTGACGCGCGTCGAAGACATCTTGCGCGAGCTGAATCTCAATTTAGAAAAACTGGAGCAGCAGGCCGCAGTGGCCCAGCAGTACCACGCGCTGCAGGCGCAGGCGACGCTCAAGCAGCACCAGCAATGGTTCTTAAAGCGCGCCGATGCCGAGGCCGAGCAAGCGCGGGTGCGCGCCGAGGGGCTGCAGGCGGTCAACGACTTGGAGGCACGCATGGCCGAGCTGCGCCATATCGAATCCGAGCTAGAAACCATCCGCCAAGCGCATTACGCTGCGGGCGACCAAGTGACCCAAGCGCAGGGCAAGCTGTACGAGTCCACGGCAGAAATTGGCCGTTTAGAGGCCGAAATTCGCTACGTGATTGAAGGCCGCCAGCGCGTGCAACAGCGCTTGGTCACGCTGGCCGAGCAAATCACCCAATGGTCAGCGCGCCAAGAAGAGGCGCAGTTTGAATTAGAAAACTTGGCTGGTGCAGGCGTCGATGCGCAAGAACACGCTGAACTGCTGGCCGCGCAGGTCGAGGAGCAAGCGATGCTGCTGCCTGAGCTGGAAGAAGCGCTGCGCCACAGCCAAAATCACGCCAACGAGCAGCGCAGCGCCGTGGTGCAAGTGCAGCAACAGATTGGTGTGCTGGCCGCCGAGCAGCGCAGCCTTGACGAACAAAGTCGCCAACTCGATAGCCGTTACGAGCGCCTGCGCGCCGACCGCCATGCGCTGGCCGCGCCCGACGAGGCACGGTTGCTGCATTTGCACAGCCAGCTGGAAGCGGCGCAAGAAAGTGCCGAAGTGGCCCAGGCGCGTTTGGCCGATTTGCAAGACGCCGTGCCGCAGCTGGACGACGAGCGGCGCACGCGCCAGCAGGCAGTCAACCACGAGTCGGCGCGCCAAGTCGATTTGTCAGCGCGCATGGAAGCGCTCAAAGCGCTGCAAGACAAGCTCAAAACTGACGGCAAGTTGCAACCGTGGCTGGCCAAGCATGGGCTGGACGGCCTGCAAGGGCTGTGGAGCCGTATCCACGTTGAAAGCGGCTGGGAGCACGCGCTGGAAGCGGCGCTGCGCGAGCGCTTGGGCGCGCTCGAAGTCGGGCGCCTTGACAGCGTGCGCGGCTTTTTGGGCGCTGGTGGTGGCGATATGGGCGATGCGCCGCCGGCCAAACTGGTGTTTTTCAGCCCGCCGCTGGGTGCTGCTGCGCCAACGCCGGCTGGCGCTGCTGGCCTGCAACGCTTGGCCGATTGGCTGCGCTTGAGCGACGCCGGCCTGCGCGCCGTGCTGGGCGACTGGTTGCAGGGCTGCTACACCGCGCCAACGCTGGACGACGCCTTGGCGCGGCGCAGCCAGTTGCAGCCGGGCGAGGCGATTTACCTGCCCGGCGGCCATGTGGTGACACCGCACAGCGTGGGTTTTTATGCGCAGGACTCTGAGCAGTCGGGTCTGCTGGTGCGGGCGCAAGAAATTGAACACTTGGGCAAAGAGCTGCGTGCCCAAGCCTTGATAGCCGAAGAAGCGCGCAGCGCCTTGCTGCGCGCCGAGTCGGCTTATGCCGACGCCGCCCAGCGCCTGAGCAGCGCCCGGCGCGAAGCCAGCGAAGCCCAAAGCCGCGCGCACGAACTGCAAGTTGAACACCTGCGCTTGGCGCAGCTGGTCGAGCAAACCCGCAGCCGCAGCGCACAAATTGGCGCCGACGTGGCAGAGGTCGAAGCCCAATTGGCCGAGCTGCAAGAGCGCCGCGTGCTGGCCGAGGCGCGTTTTGAAGAACTCGATATGCAGCTGGCCGATACGCAAGAGCGCCACGCCCAGTTGGGCGAGCGCGTGATGGGGGCCGAGCGCCGACTGAGCGAATGCCGCGAGCAACAGCGCCGCCTAGAGCGCCAAGCGCAAGAGGCGACGTTTTCGCAGCGCAGCCTAGAGGCGCGCCGCGCCGAACTGGCGCGCAGCTTGGACACCGCCGCTGGCCAAGTGACGGCGCTGAGCGACGAGCGCCTGCGCGCCCACAGCGAGCTAGAGCGCCTGTCGGACGCGGCGGCGCAAGGCGGTCTGCAAGACGTGCTGGCGCTGAAAATGCAGCGCGAAGAAGCCCTGGCTGCCCAGCGCAGCAGCTACGACGGCCTGACCACCCAACTGCGCGCCAGCGACGAGCGGCGCGTGCAGATTGAGCGGGCGCTGGAGCCGCTGCGCACGCGCATCACCGAGTTTCAATTGAAAGAGCAAGCCGCGCGCTTGGGGCTGGAGCAATTTACCGCGCTGCTGACAGAGGCCCAAGCCGACTTGGACGCCGTGGCGCAGTCGGTGGCCGATGGCCATGTGCGCGTTGCGGGCTTGCAAGGTGAGATAGACCGCCTGCACCAAGCGATTGCCGCGCTGGGCGCGGTCAACTTGGCGGCGCTGGACGAGCTGGCCGCTGCCAGCGAACGCAAAACCTTTCTCGATATGCAAATGGCCGACCTGACCGAGGCCATGAACACGCTGGAAGACGCCATCCGCAAAATCGACGCTGAAACGCGCGAGCTGCTCTCGGGCACGTTTGACGCGGTCAACCAGCACTTTGGCCGGATGTTCCCCGAGTTGTTTGGCGGCGGCAATGCGCGCCTGATAGTCACCGGGGACGAAATTTTGGACTCGGGCGTGCAGGTCATGGCCCAGCCACCGGGCAAAAAAAACCAAACCATCCACCTGTTGTCCGGCGGCGAAAAAGCGCTGACCGCCATTGCACTGGTGTTTGCTATTTTTCAGCTCAATCCAGCGCCTTTTTGTCTACTCGACGAGGTCGATGCCCCGTTAGATGATGCCAACACCGAGCGCTATGCCAAACTTGTCGCCAGCATGAGCAAAGAAACCCAATTCCTATTTATCAGCCACAACAAAATCGCCATGGAAATGGCCGAGCAGTTGATTGGCGTCACCATGCAAGAGCAGGGCGTCTCGCGTATCGTGGCAGTGGACATGGAGTCTGCCCTGTCAATGGCCGACGCCGCCTGAACCCTACCTAACCCACCATGAGCACTTTGCAAATCAGTTTGGCCATTATTGGCATCGTTTTGTTGACTTTGATAGTCGCCTACAACGCTTGGACGGCACGGCGCAATGCCCCAAAAAAAGCCCGGCCACCGGACTTGGCGCGTGACTCGGAACAATCGCTGCGCCACGAGCCGGGGTTTGACGCCGACGGCCCGCACTCGGTGGCGCCGCCGCCCGACAGCATCCACTCGGCGTTTGGCGCGGACACTGGCCCCATCTCACAGCAGCACTTGGACGGCGCTGACCCATTGAGCCTGCCGACGCTGGCGCGCACGCGCGGGCGCGGGCGCGGTTTGGGGCTGGATCCGTTGATCGACGCTATCGCGCCGCTGCAGGCCGATCAGCAAGTCTCGGGCGACGCGGCGCTGGCTGCGCTGCCCACCACACGCCGCGCTGGCAGTAAGCCGTTTGCGATTGAAGGCTTTAACGATGGCACCCAGCAGTGGGAGCGGCCCGTGGCTGGTGAGCGCTATCGCCAGTTTCAGGCCGGGGTGCAATTGGCCAACCGCACCGGCGCGCTCAACGAAATTGAGTTTTCTGAATTTGTCGTCAAAACCCAAGCCTTTGCCGACGCTATTAACGCTGCACCGGACTTTCCGGATATGTTGCACGAGGTCGCGCGGGCGCGCGAGCTAGACCAATTTGCCAGCGAGCACGATGCGCAATTGGCGTTTGTGCTGCGCGCACGCCGCGCGGCATGGAGCCCCGGCTATTTGCAGCAAAACGCCGTGCGCATGGGCTTTGTGGCCGGCGCGCTGCCCGGGCGCATGGTGCTGCCAGCCAGCACGCCCGGCGTGCCGCCGCTGCTGAATTTGGTGTTTGACGGCCAGACAGTTACCGCCGAAGACGCCGACCAATCGGCCATCCGCGACTTGCTGATCAGCTTGGACGTGGCGCAAGTGCACCGCAGCGAAAACCCCTTTGCCCGCCTGCGCGAAATTGCCGTAGTGCTGTGTACCCACATGGACGGCGTGCTGTGCGACCAGCACGGCACACCGCTGCCGGCGATGGCGATGGAGCCGATTGCCACCGATTTGGAGCTGCTGTACGACAAACTCGACAGCCGCGACTTGGCCGCTGGCTCGCCGCTGGCACGGCGCTTGTTTAGCTAAGTTTTAGCTCAATGCGCGAGAATTTAGAGCTTTTTACGGCTCCAGCCCTTACAGAGCCTGCGGTTGCAGCTATCAAAAAAGAAGTAAATGAAGAGGTAAATGAGCTGCGCGTGCAGCTCAATACTTGGGCGCATGCTTACTACGTCAACGACGCGCCCACCGTGCCCGATGCCGAGTACGACCGCCTTTACCAGCGCCTGCAAGCCTTAGAGGCGCAGCACCCCGAGCTGATTACGCCCGAGTCCATCACCCAGCGCGTCGGCGGCGCGGTGATGGACGGCTTGGCCCCGGTGCGCCACGCGGTGCCCATGCTGAGCATTCGCACTGAAACCGACACCGGGGCCAGCGGTGCCGAAGCCTTTGATGTCCGCGTGCGCCGCGAACTGGGTTTGGACGACAGCGCTGTGCCCATCGAATATGTCGCCGAGCCCAAATTTGACGGCTTGGCGATGGGCCTGCGCTACGAAAACGGCCAGTTGGTGCAAGCGGCCACGCGCGGCGACGGCGAGGTGGGCGAAAACGTCACCCACAACATCCGCACGCTGCGCCAAATTCCGCTGACGCTGCCAGCCGGTGTGCCGCCGCTGTTGGAAGTGCGCGGCGAGGTGTTTATGCGCCGCGCCGACTTTGACGCGCTCAACGAGCGCCAGCGTGCGCAAGGTGCCAAAACCTTCGTCAACCCGCGCAATGCGGCTGCGGGGACGATGCGCCAGCTCGATTCCGCCATTGCAGCGCAGCGGCCATTAAGTTTTTTTGCTTATGGCTTGGGCGCCATCACGCCTGCCGACGAGGGCGGCCCGGTGTTTGCTACGCACTACCAGTTGCTGCAAACGCTGAAATCATGGGGTTTTCCGGTGGCAGCCCAAGTGCAGACTGCGCTGGGTGCTTCTGAATTAATAGCGTATCACCAGCGCATTGGCGCCGCGCGCGACCAACTGCCCTACGACATCGACGGCGTGGTCTACAAAGTCAACGCGCTGGCGTTGCAGCGTCAACTGGGCTTTGTCACGCGCGAGCCACGCTGGGCGGTGGCGCACAAATACCCGGCGCAAGAGATGGTGACGCGCATCGAAAGCATTGATGTGCAAGTGGGCCGCACCGGCAAGCTGACGCCGGTGGCGCGCTTGGCGCCGGTGTTTGTCGGCGGCGTGACGGTGACCAATGCCACGCTGCACAACCTGTTTGAAGTGCGCAAAAAGCAGGTGCGCGCTGGCGACCAAGTCATCGTGCGCCGCGCCGGCGACGTGATTCCTGAAGTGGTTGGCGTGCTGGTGGGCGCTGGCCCGCGCTTGACCTATGTGCCTAATTTTCAGATGCCCCGGCAGTGCCCGGTGTGCGCCAGCGCCGTGGTGCGCGAAAAAGGCGAGGCCAATCACCGTTGTACCGGTGGGCTGTTTTGCCCGGCGCAGCGCAAAGAGGCCCTCTTGCACTTTGCCGCGCGCCGCGCCATGGATATTGAAGGGCTGGGCGACAAGCTGGTCGATCAACTGGTCGAGCAGCAGGTGATTCACGCCCTGCCCGACCTGTACCGGCTGGGGCTGGTGGCGCTGCTGGCGCTGGAGCGTATGGCCGAAAAATCAGCGCACAACCTGCTGGCGGCGCTGCACCAATCCAAGCAAACCACCTTGCAGCGCTTTTTGTTTGGCTTAGGCATTCGCCATGTGGGCGAGTCCACGGCCAAAGACCTAGCGCGCCACTTTGGCAGTCTGGACGCCATCATGGACGCCTCAGAGGCGCAGTTGTTGCAGGTCAACGACGTTGGCCCGGTGGTGGCGCGCAGCTTGCGCTTGTTTTTTGACCAGCCGCACAACCGCGAAGTGGTCGAGCAGTTGCGCGCCTGCGGCGTGACTTGGCCCGAGGGCGCGCCACTGGAGCGCGCTGCCCAGCCGCTGGCGGGCATGACGGTGGTGATTACCGGCACGCTGCCCAACCTGAGCCGCGAGCAGGCCAAAGAGCGCCTTGAAGCGGCGGGCGCCAAGGTGGCCGGCTCGGTCAGCAAAAAAACCACTTACGTCGTCGCCGGTGCCGAGGCCGGTAGCAAACTCACCAAAGCCCAAGAGCTGGGCGTGCCGGTGTTGGACGAGGCCGCTTTGCTGGCGCTGTTGGCGTCGGCAGAGGACATCGAATAAAAGGTAATTTGCTATCTAAAAAATAGCTATCACCGCAGTACACATAAGGGCTAGAGGCCGATTTGAATGATAAATAGCGTGGGCAGCGCCCCTCCAGCGGCGCACGGTGAACAGGTCGATTGCGTGGTGATTGGTGCCGGGGTGGTGGGGCTGGCCGTGGCACGTGCGCTGGCGCTGCAAGGGCGCGAGGTGCTGGTGCTGGAAGCCGCCGAGGCGATTGGCACCGGTGCCAGTTCGCGCAACAGTGAAGTCATTCACGCCGGGCTGTATTACCCCAGCGGCTCGCTCAAGGCGCGTTTGTGCGTGCAAGGGCGCGATTTGCTGTACGCCTATTGCGCTGAGCGCGGTGTGCCGCACCAGCGCTGCGGCAAGCTGCTGGTGGCCACCAGCGAGGCCCAGCACAGCGCCCTGCAAGCCATTGCTGAACACGCGCGCGGCAATGGTGTGGATGACCTGCAATGGCGCAGCGCCGCAGCGGCGCAGGCTTTGGAGCCGGCCTTGGTGTGTACGGCGGCGCTGCTGTCGCCCAGCACCGGCATTGTCGACAGCCACGCACTGATGCTGTCGCTCCAAGGCGACCTAGAAAACGCTGGTGGCATGGTGGCACTGCATTCGCCGCTAGCCCTTGCCCAGTGCGCGCTGGATGCTATTGATTTAACTATGCAAGACGGCACGCAGTTGCGCGCTAAGACGGTTATCAATGCTGCTGGCCTGCACGCTGTGGCGCTGGCGCGGCGCTTTGCCGGGGTCGATGCGCGCCATGTGCCCACGGCCTATTACGCCAAAGGCAGCTACTTCAGCTTGACCGGCAAGGCGCCGTTTTCGCATTTGATTTATCCCGTGCCCGAAGCTGGGGGGTTGGGCGTGCATTTGACGCTGGATTTGGCCGGGCAAGCCCGCTTTGGCCCGGACGTGCAGTGGGTCGACGACCCCGCAGATATGCAGGTGGACGCGGCGCGCGGTGCGGCGTTTTATGGCGCGGTGCGCCGCTACTGGCCGGGGCTGCGCGATGGCGCTTTGCAGCCGGGCTACGCCGGAATGCGCGCCAAAATCCACGCCCCGCAGGCGCCAGCGGCAGACTTTGTGATTCAGGGCGAGGCCGTCCACGGCGTGCCCGGTTTGGTGCAGTTGTTTGGCATCGAGTCGCCCGGCCTGACCAGTGCCTTGGCGATTGGCGAATATGTAGCGGCCTTGCTACCGAGCGCTGCTACGCGGCTAAGATAGACAGAATGTTGCAGGCAGAGACCACGGTGTGTGGCATGGTTGCGTTTTTAGTGTAATGAAAGATAAATATGAGCAAAGATATCAGCGACGTGGTTTCAAGCACCCAAAACGAACTGGAGAAACTGGTTTCCGACCTGCGCGGACTCTTGTCCAGCCGTGAGCTCGACAGCGTTCCAGAAATCAAAGTGTTGCGCCAGCGCTTAGACGACGGTATGCACAACGTGCGCGACGCCGCAGTCAACGCCGCCCAAGACGCCGCCCGCCAAGCACGCGAAGCAGCCCGCTTGGCCGACCGCTATGCCCACGACGAGCCATGGCGCGTTGCCAGTGCCGCCATGGCTGCGGGCGCCTTGATCGGCTTTTTGCTGGCCCGCCGCTGATCGCCTGAGTTATGAACTGGATGTCTCTGCTGGGCCTGGATGTTTTTGTGGCACGTTGGCGCTTGGCCAGTGCCGAGAGCGTTTTGGCTGCGCAAGATCGCTTAGAGCTAGCGCAGTTGGAGTGGAAAGAGCAAAAACGCCATTGGTTCAAGCTGATGGGTTTGGTGTTGGCTGTGCTGGCTTTGGCGGTGCTGTCGCTGGTGGTTTTTTCAATGGCGCTGATCATCCAGTTTTGGGATACGCCCCAGCGCTCGCTGGTGGCGTGGTTGCTGACTGGTTTTTGGTTCATGCTGTGGGCCAGCGCCGTCGTTGGCGTGATCTCGGTCGGGCTGCGCGGCGGTCAGGCCTTTGGCCTGACGCGGCGTGAATTGAAGCAGGACTGGCAAGACATCAAGGAGCAATTGCCATGAGCCAAACTGCCTCTCCTGTCGATAGCCCAGCAGGGCCGAAGTTGCGCGCGCCAACGCCGCCAGAGCAAGCCGTCATCGCCCGCATTGCGGCGCAGCGTGCGCGTATTTATCAGCGCCGCGCCGAGCGCGCGCAACACCGTGCTGTGCTGCGCACCAAGCAAGGTCTGCCGCCCGATGCCTCTAGCGCCTTGCGCGCGGTGGCGTTTGCCAAGCAGCACCCGCTGGCGCTGGCTGCAGTCGCCGGGGTGGCGGTGGCGGCTGGCCCCAAGCGCTTGATGCGCTGGGCCGGTGTGGTGTTGCCGCTGCTGCTGCGTTTGCGCGCCCAGCGTTAGATAGCATTAGATGCGTTGATGCCCTAATGCTTGAATGGGCTGATGGCCTGCGTTGTCAACGCAGGCCATTTTTTTTAAGCCATGGCTTTGATGGCCCGCGCGGCGCGGCTGGGCAGGCCGGGGCCTTCATAAATTAAGCCGGTATAAATTTGCACCACATCCGCACCGGCGCGGATTTTGCTGATGGCGTCTTGCTCGCTCAAGATACCGCCGACGCCAATGATCGGAAAGCGGCTGCCCAGCGCGGCGCGCAGTTGGCGAATCACTTGGTTGCTGGCTTCCAGCACCGGCGCGCCGCTCAGGCCGCCGGTTTCTTGGGCGTGGGGCTGGCCTTGCACGGCGGTGCGGCTGATGGTGGTGTTGGTGGCGATCACGCCGTCCATGCCGTGGCGCTGCAAGGTGGCGGCAATCACACCGACCTGCGCTTCGTCCAAGTCCGGGGCAATTTTGACAAAAATGGGCACGCGGCGCGCGCTCTTGTGGCCTTTGCTGTCGGTCTGCGTGTGTTGCTGCGCCAGCACCTCGCGCCGCTCGGCAATGGCGCCCAGCAAGCTGTCTAGCGCTTCATCGCTTTGCAGCGCGCGCAGGTTTTGCGTGTTGGGCGAGCTGATGTTGATGGTGACGTAGTCGGCGTGTGGATAGACGCCGTCCAAGCAAGTCAGGTAGTCGCTGGTGGCGTTTTCGATGGGCGTCGCGGCGTTTTTGCCAATGTTCAGGCCCAGCAGCATCGGGTGGCGGCGCTTGTTTTGCGTGCGAAATGTGGCCTGCTGCACGTTGCGCACAAAGGCGTCCAAGCCGTCGTTGTTAAAGCCCAGCCGGTTGATCAGCGCCCGGCCTTCGGGCAGGCGAAACATTCGTGGCTTGGGGTTGCCGGGTTGCGGCTTGGGCGTGACGGTGCCGACTTCGACAAAGCCAAAGCCCATGGCGCCCAAAGCGTCGATGCAGCGGGCGTTTTTGTCCAGACCTGCGGCCATACCGACGCGGTTGGGAAAGGTCAGGCCGGCCAGTTCAATCGGGTCGTCGATAGTCTCGTGGCACCAAGCCCATTGCAGCGGTGAGCCTTGGCCGCGCGCCAGCATATCCATGGTGAAGTCGTGGGCGGCTTCGGCGTCCATGCCAAACAAAAACCGGCGGGTGAGGGCGTAGGGAATCAGTGACATGGGGATAATTCAGAATTCATCCCCTGATTCTCTCCCATGACCACACCTTCCTCCCTGACAGCCCTGACACAAGACCAACTCAAGACGCTGGTGGGCCAAGCGGCGCTGCAATACATCACGCCCGGCAGCATTGTTGGCGTGGGCACCGGTTCCACCGTCAACAAGTTCATCGACGCGCTGGCCAGCATCAAGGGCGACATCCGCGCCGCCGTCTCCAGCTCCGTCGCCAGCACCGAGCGCCTGCAAGCTATTGGCATCACCGTGTTGGACGCCAACGACGTTGAGAGCGTGGCGGTGTATGTCGATGGTGCCGACGAGATCGACGGCCAAGGCCACATGGTCAAGGGCGGCGGCGCAGCCCTGACGCGCGAAAAAATTGTCGCCGCACTGGCGCAGCGTTTCATCTGCATCGCCGATGGGTCCAAGCGTGTTGAGGTGCTGGGCCGCTTTCCGCTGCCGGTAGAGGTCATCCCGATGGCAGCCCAGCAAATCGTCCGCCGCTTTGCTGCCCAAGGCGGCGCGGCGGTGCTGCGCTGCAAAGACGGCCAGCCGCTGGTGACCGACAACGGCCAGCACATTTTGGACGTGACGGGTTTAGCGATTACTGACCCGTTGGCGTTTGAATCAGACGTGAGCCAATGGCCCGGCGTGGTGACGGTGGGCGTGTTTGCCCACCAAAAAGCCTCGGTCTGCCTGCTGGGTACAGCGCAAGGGGTGCAGACGCTGGTGTATTGAGGCATTAAGGCGCAGGAGGCAGTGGCGTTTGCCGTTTAGCGTTTAGCGAAGTCGGCGCAGGTTGTCGTCGATACGGCTTTGGATGCTGCGCAGGGTTTCTGGTGTGATTTGTCCGGGAAACAGATTCTTGGCCACGTCCGTGAAGGTGCTGGCTACGTGGCCAATGTGCTGCATGGCGGCGCCTGCGGCAGGGCGGGAAAGTTCTGCTTCTTGTTCGCCCAGCAGGAGCAGGTGCTCGCGAGCAATTTCCAAAGCCTCGCCCATCACATCCATTTGGTGGTAGCCATCGGGCCCTTCGCAAAAGGTGACGTCGTAGGCCGGGGCCAGCGTCCATGCGCCGCTGGCCGACATGAGATAGGCGAAATTTTTTGGGTGATCGTCTCGGTTGTGGAATGCGACGTTGAAGACCGCTCGCTCAAAGGCTTTGGCTTTTTCTCGCACGTCGTTGGTACACAGCTGGGTTGCGCGCAAGAAGTTGGTGTAATCCAAAGCGCCGGGTGTGCGGAAATTTGCGCCGGTAAAAGCGGCCAAACTTTGCATGGGCACGCGCATACCGGCGCGCCGATCAAAGCGTTGGCTGGCAAAGGCGGCTTGCCCATGGGGTAGCTTGAAGTACGCGGTTTCTGGCGTTTCGATGCCGCATAGGCGCAAGCATTGCGCGTAGACGGCTTCGATGGCACACACCTCAGGGTGCTCGTGCTGGGCTGGAAATTTAATCAACCAAGCGGCTAAGCCCGGTGCGTTGGCTGTGGAGAAGGCGCCCTGATCGCTATCGCGGTACAGCAAGGCTTTGGGTCTGGCGCCTTGCGGCGATCCACCCATTTGCAGCAATTTTTGCAAAAATGCGCCTCCCTCGCCATTGAGCACTTCTTGCACCTCTGCGGCCAATTGGGCCAGGGGAATGTCGGCTGCTGGGGCCAACATTTCTGGGGCGACTGGCTCAAACGACATGGCGCCCATCGCTTGGCTAGCGATGTAAGTCAGCCGATCCAGTGGACTGATGCGTGACGGGTTGAGGCCACGGCGTTTAAATAGCCGATCCATCAGCAGCATTCCCCAGCCGTCAGGCAGTGCGTCGTAGACCGGGCCGGGAAGGCCCATTTGATGTGCCGGAAAGTCTTTGCGCAACTTGCTGCCTCGCACAGCCAGGGTGTAGGCCGATAGCTCTAGCCCTCTTTTTTGGGCCTCGTCACTGTATTCAAAGGCGATCAGCGGGCGCCCGGTGATGGCATTGGAGGAGACCAGCGTGCCCCAACGCCAATGCTCGCCCCAGCCGTCGTAGTAAACGTCGACCTGTTTAGGCATGCTTGGGTTTTCTCTTGGCGCGGTGGCGCTGGGCGCTGCTTTCGTAGCGCAGGATGTCGTCCAAGCTGTCTAATTTTGGTTTGAACAGCGCTTCTAGCTCTTGGCGGCATCCAAGCACCATGGCTACGCGCACGACGCTGTCAAATGACGTGTTGCGCCCGGCTTCTAAATTGGACAAGGTATTGACCCCAATGCCGGCGCGCGCGGCTGCATCGGCTTGTGTCAGCTGCTGGGCCAGCCGTTCTTTGCGCAGGCGCTCGCAAAGTAGTTTGACGATTTCACTGGGTTTACTGAGACTTAAATCCATCATATAGGGCGTTAAGTATAAATTTGTCACTTAACGCCCTGTATTTTAGAGTTACGCGGGCGATGGCTTACAGGGGCAAAATTTAACCCTAGAAGCGAATCCCTGCCGGGTTGCTGGGGCTGGGGCCGGTGGGCACTGGCGCAGGACGTGCGGGGCGCGGTGTTTCGTTTGCGGTGGCTGGCGCTGCTGGTTTGGGCGCTACGGGTTGAATGGCGACCAGTGGCGTGGCGGCGGGTTGGCGGTAGTTGCCGGGCAGTTCTGATTTTTTAGGATAGCCAGCAGCGTCTAAATATTGCGTCCACTCGCTGTCTGAAAACCCGCTCAGGTGCTGACCGCCAATGGTGCCAAAGGGCAGGCTGGAGCCACCGCCCAAGCGCGCCAGTTCGGTGATGTCTTCGTTGCTGCTGACGCTGCGCTCAGTGAACGGCACACCGCGCCCCATTAACAGCTGGCGTGCGCTGGCGCAGGGCGCGCAGTCAGCGCCGGTATAGAGCGTGACCGGAAAGCGCGATGCCACTTGGCGCAGGCTGTAGGGTAATGTGCTGGTGTTGCTGTTGCCGCCGCTGGGCGCTGCACTCGGGTTGGCTGTCAGCGCTGGGGCGGCATCTTCGCTGGGCGCGCGGTCAGAAAACGTCACTTTGCCGTCGGGGCCAACGATGCGGTAGACCGGCTGGGCTTGGCTGAGGCTGGAGCCAGCCAAGGCGCACACAGCCGCCGCCAAAGTCAGCGCGGTGCGCAAAGGGGTACGCATGATCGACAGCATGATCATCCAGCCATACCTTGGTGGCGCAGCAGGGCATCCAGGCTCGGCTCGCGCCCGCGAAAGGCTTTGAACGACTCCATGGCCGGGCGGCTGCCGCCGGCTTCCAAAATGGTCTGGCGGTAGCGCTGGCCGGTCTCTAGGCTGGGGCTGCCGTCGGCGGCTACGGTTTCTTCAAACGCAGCGTAGGCGTCGGCGCTCAAGACTTCGGCCCATTTGTAGCTGTAGTAGCCGGCGGCATAGCCCCCGGCAAAAATGTGGCTGAAGGTGTGCATGGTGCGGCTAAACGCTGGCGGTTGCAGTACGGCGACTTCATCGCGCACCTCGGCCAGCAGCGGCATAAAGTCTTCGGTCGGGTTGTGCTGGGTGTGCAGCAACATATCGAACAGCGAAAACTCGATTTGGCGCAGCGTTTGCATACCGCTTTGAAAGTTTTTGGCCGCCAGCATTTTCTCGAACAGCGCCCGTGGCAGCGGCTCGCCGGTGTCGACGTGGGCGGTCATGTGCTGCAGCACGTCCCATTCCCAGCAGAAGTTTTCCATGAACTGGCTGGGCAGCTCGACCGCATCCCATTCGACACCGCCAATGCCCGAGACGTCGCGCTCGTTCACTTGCGTCAGCAGGTGGTGCAGGCCGTGGCCAAATTCGTGGAACAGCGTGATGACGTCGTCGTGCGTCAGCAGCGCCGGTTTGCCATCAACGCCACTGGCAAAGTTGCAGACCAAATGGGCGATGGGCGTTTGCAGTACGCCGGTGTCGGGGCGCAGCCAGCGCGTTTGCATATCGTCCATCCACGCGCCGCCGCGCTTGCCGGTGCGTGCTGGCTGGTCCAGATAAAACTGGCCGACCAATTGGCCGGCGCGCTCAATCCGATAAAACTGCACCGCCGGATGCCACACCGGCGCGGTGTCGGGGCGAATCGCCACGTCAAACAGCGTTTCGATGATTTTGAACAGGCCAGCGAGCACCTTGGGCGCAGTGAAGTAGGGCTTGACCTCTTGCTCGCTGAAGGCGTAGCGCGCTTCTTTGAGCTTTTCGGCCACATACGGCCAGTCCCAGGCTTGTGGCTCGGGCAGGGCCAGCGACTCGGCGGCAAAGGCGCGCAGGTCGGCGACGTCTTTTTCGGCATAGGGGCGCGCGCGCACCGCCAAATCGCGCAAAAAGGTGATGACTTCGTCGGCCGAGCTGGCCATTTTGGGCGCCACCGAGACTTCGCCAAAGTTGGGGTAGCCCAGCAACTGCGCTTCTTCTTGGCGCAGCGCCAAAATTTCTTGGATCAGCGCGGTGTTGTCGTACTGCGCCGCGTCGCCGCTCGATTGGTCGGAGGCGCGCGTGACGTGGGCGTGGTACAGCGTTTCGCGCAGTGCGCCGCTCTGGGCAAACTGCATTACCGGCAGATAGCACGGCATTTTTAGGGTCAGTTTGTAGCCGTCTTTGCCTTCGGCTTGGGCTGCTGCTAGCGCGGTTTGCTGCACGTCAGCCGGTATGCCGTGCATTTGGTGGGGCTGCGCGTAGTAACTGTAGGCGTCGGTGGCGTCGAGGGTGTTTTCGCTAAATTTTTGTGCCAGCTCGGCTTGGCGCTCTTGGATTTGGGCGAAGCGCTCTTTGGCCGCGCCGCTCAGTTCAGCGCCCGACAGCACAAAGTTGCGCACGGCGTTTTTCAGCGCTTGGCGTTGTTCGCCGTTCAGGCTGGCCGGCTCAATCGCTTTGTATTTGGCGTACAGCCGCTCGTCAGCGCCCAAGCGTGTCCAAAACTCGGTGACGCGCGGCAGCGCAGCGTTGTAGGCGGCGCGCAGCTCGGGCGTGTCGGCCACGCTGTTGAGGTGGCTGACCACGCCCCATGAACGTCCCAACTGCTCGGTGGCCACGTCCAGCACGGCGGCAATGTCGCTCCAGCGCGCCGCAAAATCGGGCGCAGTGACGGTTTCTAGCGCTTGGTTGGCGCGCGCCAGCAGCACATCCAGGGCCGGCGCGACGTCGCTGGGGGTGATGCGGTCAAACGCGGGCAGGGCGGAGAAGTCGAGAAGGGGATTGCTCATGCGGTCTTAGGTGGCGCTGTGGCGCGACAGTTCAAGTTGAAAGCGGCCAACGCCACGGATTTTTATTGCTGACTTAGGCGCCGGCAGCGCGCTCAGCCGCTTCCAGCGTGTTGACCAGCAGCATGGTGATAGTCATAGGGCCAACGCCGCCGGGCACCGGCGTGATGTGGCTGGCGACTTGTTTGACGCAGTCAAAGTCCACATCGCCGCACAGCTTGCCTTCATCGTTGCGGTTCATGCCCACGTCCAGCACCACGGCACCGGGCTTGACCATGTCGGCCGTCAGCACATTGCGCTTGCCGACGGCGGCGACGATGACGTCGGCTTGCAGCGTCAGCGCTTTGAGGTCTTTGGTGGCGCTGTGGCAGATGGTGACGGTGGCGTTTTGGCCCAGCAGCATCAACGCCATCGGTTTGCCAACGATGTTGCTGCGGCCAATGACGACGGCGTGTTTACCGCGCAGGTCGTAGCCAATGCTCTCCAGCATCTTCATGCAGCCGTAGGGCGTGCAGGGCCAAAAACCGGGCATTCCGGTCATCAAGGCGCCGGCGCTGGCGATGTGAAAACCGTCGACGTCTTTGGCGGGCGAGATGGCTTCAATCACCTTTTGCGCGTCGATGTGCGCCGGCAGCGGCAGCTGCACCAAGATGCCGTGGATGCTGGGGTCGTTGTTCAGCGCGGCCACGCGGGCCAGCAAATCGGCCTCGCTCAGGGTCGGCTCGTACCTCTCTAGCACCGAGTGCAAACCGGCGTCTTCGCAGGCTTTGACCTTGTTGCGCACATACACCTGCGAGGCCGGGTTGTCGCCCACCAGCACCACCGCCAAGCCGGGCG
>JAGNSH010000099.1 GCA_017988165.1 Giesbergeria sp.
GCTGTCGAGCCACTGTTGCAGGGTGTGCAGCACATCTTGCGGCGTGCGGCCCAGCAGCGCAGCCCAGCGGTCAAAGGGCTGCGGCTCCAGCGGCACGCCGGCCTCCAGCAGTGCGGCCAGTGGCCGGTCGGCGGCGGCAATCGGCGCCGCATTGCGCACCGGGGCCGCCGCCATCGCGGTCGGCGCCGTGCGCTGGCGCAGGTCAAAGCCCAAGTCGATGCGGTAGGCGCGCTCCATGCGCAGTTGCAGTGCCGGCAGGTCGGTAGCGTCTTCCAGCGACTGCATGGCTGCGCGCACGGCAGCGTCGTCCTGCCCGGTCATGACAAACCACAGGTTGTAGTGGTGCTCGCGCTCGTAGTTGTGGTTGACGCCGGGGTGCGCCGACACCTGCGCCGCCACGGCTTGCAGTCGCTCGGGCGGCACCGCCATCGCCGCCAGCAGCGCGGCGCCACCGGCATGGCCGGCAAACACGCCGCCAATACGGCTCAGAGCGCCGCTGGCTTGCAGCTGCGCGTAGCCGGCCAACACCGCCTCCACCGCCATGCCAGCCTGGTCGGCAATGTGCTGAAACGGCGCGCGCACCAGCGGAAAACCGCGTTGCCACGGGTTGAGCAGCGCCAGCTCTAGCGCTGGCAGCGTGGCGGCAGGCGTGGCCGGCACGCTCAAAACCCCATGCGCGCAGCGCGCGAGGTGAAGAAAATGCCGCTGGGCGAGTCCACCGTCAGCGTGGCCTGGGTGGCAAAGCTCTGGGTGTCAATCACGCTGACGCGGTTGTCGTCGCGCGAGCTGATCCAAATGGCCTCGCCGCGCGGTGTGAACTCCATGTGCAAGACGGCCTTGCCGGGCTCCAAGGTGCGCACGATGGTCTGCGTGGTGGTGTCGATGACCTGCACACGGTGGTAGTCCGGCACCGAAAAATTCACCCACACCTGACGCCCGTCGGGCCGCGCCATGACAAACACCGGCTGGCCGGCGACTGGAATGCGGCCGACTTCTTGCCAGGTTTCGGTATCGACCACCAGCACCTCGTGGCGGCCAATGGCGGGCAGGTAGGCACGGCGCCCGGCGACGGCCCAGCCGCGCAGGTGCGGCATTTTGTAGACCGGCAGCGGCTCTTGGCCGCGGCCATAGCCGCCCAAAATGCGCCGCACTTTGGGTTGCTCGTCCCACAAATCGACCATCGCCAAGCCGTCTTCGCCAAACAGGCCGGCAATGTAGTGGCGGCCATTGGGCGTAACCAGTGCGTCGTAGGGCTGGCGGCCAATGTTTTTGATTTTGGTGGTCTTGGGCTGGGCCGGATTGGAGAAGTCGCTGATCCAAATCTCGCCGGCATCAAACAGGCTGTACACAAAGCGTCGACCCGGCAAGTCGGCCAGACCGACCACACGCGAGCGCTGGCCGGGGGCGTATTCAGCCGGCACGTCGGCCAGCAGCGCCAGCGTGGCGGCGTCAAACACCTTGATGCCGCCGGGCGTGTAGTTTTGCGCCACCACCAGCGTGCCGTCAGCGCTGATGGCGCCGCCAATCGAGTTGCCGGCCTGCACCACGCGGGCGGCAATTTGCTGCGTCAGTAAATCGACCTTGGTCAGCGCGCCATCGCGGCCAAACACGTAGGCAAAGCGTGCGTCGCGCGAGAACACCACCGAGGCGTGCGACAAATCCCCCAGCCCGGTGACTTGCGCCAGCACGGCGCGCTCGCTGGTACTGATGATGGCCAGCGTGCCGGTGGCGCGCGCCACCACTACGCCCAAATCGCCGGTGCCGCGCAGCAGGGTGCTGGGTTTTTGCAGACCGTCGGGGGCGGCGCTGGGCGCTGCGCAAGCGCTCAACAGCAAAGGGGCTGCGCCCAGCAGGCTGAGGGCGCTAAGGGACTGGCGACGTTTCATTGGGGTGCTTTCGGGGAAGGCGAAGGAAGTGGAGAGGCTGGAAATCCGGCAAACAGTTGTTGGGCGATCCACAGGGCGTCTTGCTCAGTCAGCATGGCTTTCCACGGTGCCATCGGCGTGCCGGGGCGACCGCCGTAAATGGTGGCGGCCATCGAGTCCAGCGGCTTGTCGGCCAGCGCCTCGGGCGTCAGTGCCGGGCCTAGGCCACCCGTCAGGTACAGGCCGTGGCACGAGCCACAGTCTTGGCGCACCATGCGCACCAGCGCTTGCTGGCGCTCAGGCGTGGGCATTTGTGCCAGCGCGCTGGCCGCCAGCAGCGCCCACACCACGCCCAAGCCAATGCGGCGCAAGCTAAGAGAAAAGAGCAGGAGTGCCATATTGCAAAAAAGATGGGGAAAAACAGGCGGTATAGCGAAGACGATGGCAAGAAGCGTAAAACATTCTCGCAGTCTGCATCTTTGCCGCTGGGCACCTGCCCGTCCTTGATACACGTCAAGTCCGCAACGGCCTGCTGTTTTGACAATCCGGCATCACTTACCGCCCCGCTACCCTAGGAATTGCCCATGACTACCGATGTTTACCTCG
This sequence comes from Giesbergeria sp., assembly GCA_017988165.1. Classification (GTDB taxonomy): domain Bacteria; phylum Pseudomonadota; class Gammaproteobacteria; order Burkholderiales; family Burkholderiaceae_C; genus Simplicispira. The sequence continues at coordinate 2,472 of JAGNSH010000099.1, forward strand.
CTCCCGACGCCGCTCTTGCTCCCGCACAGTGGGGCCGCGTCACGCTGGTGGGCGCCGGCCCGGGGGACGCTGAACTGCTGACACTCAAAGCCGCGCGCGTGTTGGCCAGCGCCCGCTTGGTGCTGTATGACAACTTGGTCTCGCCCGAAGTGATGGCCCATGTGGCGGTCGATGCCGAGCTGATCTACGTCGGCAAAAAAAGCAGCAACCACACCTTGCCGCAAGAAGGAATCATTGAACTGATGCAGCGCCTGACCCAAAGCGGGCGCTCGCTGGTACGCCTCAAAGGGGGCGATCCGTACATTTTTGGCCGGGGCGGCGAAGAGGCCCAAGCGCTGATCGCCGCCGGCATTGCCTGCGACACCGTGCCCGGCATCAGCGCCGCACAAGGGGCGGCGGCTGCCGTTGGCATTCCGCTGACGCACCGCGACCACGCCGGGATGCTGGTGCTGGCCACCGGCCATCTGCAAGGCGAAGGCGACGAGCGCACCGTGGCGCTGGACTGGGCCGCACTGGCACGGCCGCGCCAAACGGTGGTGATTTACATGGGCATCGGCACGCTGGGGGTCATTTGCAGCCAACTGATTGCGCACGGCCTGTCGCCCAATACCCCGGCAGCGCTTATCGAACGCGCCACCTGGCCGCAGCAGCGCAGCGTCTTTGGCACGCTGCAAACCCTGCCCGCCCTGAGCCTAGAGCACCAAGTCAGCCCCCCAGCGCTGATCATGATTGGCGACACCGTGGCGCTGCACGCGCGCATTGGTGCTGGCGCTGGTGCTGTTGGTGCTGTTAACGCGGTTGTCGCTGCGCTATGACGACTACCGCCCAAGCGGCTTGCCCGTGTGGGCGCCTATCGCCCAAGCACCAGCCGCTGGCGCTGGCCGACTGCTGTGGCCGCTACCTCGACCACTTTGACGCCGTGCCCGCGCCCGACGCCGAACACCTCATGCGCTCACGCTACAGCGCCTTTGTGCTACAGCGGCGCGACTACCTGCTGGCCACATGGCACGCCGCCCAGCGCCCCAGCACGCTGGAGTTTGAACCCGGCGCGCAATGGCTGGGGCTGGACGTGCGCCGCCACCGCGTGCTGGATGCCGACCACGCCGAGGTCGAATTTGTCGCCCGCTACCGCGTCGCCGGCAAAGCGGTGCGCTTGCACGAACACAGCCGCTTCCTCCGCGAAGGCGGGCGCTGGTACTACGTGGATGGCGTGGATGGCGTGAATGGAAAAAACAGTTAATTTATAGCCAAAACGGCCTCTAGCCCTTACCTGGTAAGCGCTAGCAGCTATGAAATTTGATGAACTTAAGCCAAATGCGTGCGCACGGGCTCTGCGGCACACTCGGTGTTTTGTCTCTCTCAAAGGATTTTTCATGCAACGACGCGACTTCACCCTGACCGGCGTAGGCACCTTGGGCGCTTTGCTGCTGTTGGCGACAACGCAAGCGCGCGCCCTGTCGCTGCCCGGCCTGAGCAACGCCGACGCCAGCAGCGGCGTCAAAGCTGCGCTGGAGCAAGGCGCTATCGCCGCCGTCGCCCTGCTGGGCCAGTCGGGCGGTTTTTTGAACAACCCCAGCGTGCGCATTCCGCTGCCGGGCTATTTGGACGACGCCGCCCAAATGATGAAGCGCTTTGGCCAAGGCAAACGGATTGAAGAGCTGGAAACCTCGCTCAACCGCGCGGCGGAAGCGGCGGTGCCGATGGGCAAAGACCTGCTGCTGGGCGCGGTGCAAAGCATGAGCATCACCGACGCCAAAAACATATTGACCGGCGGCGACACCTCGGTGACGCAGTTTTTCTCCAGCAAAACCCGCGCGCCGCTGGGCGAAAAATTCTTGCCCATCGTCACCCAAGCCACCAGCCAAGTCGGCTTGGCGCAGCAGTACAACGCCTTTGCCGGCAAAGCGGTGGGCTTTGGTCTGGTGAAAAAAGAAGACGCGCGCATCGAGGACTACGTCACCGGCAAAACGCTGGACGGCCTGTTCACGGTGATTGGCGAGCAAGAGCGCCAACTGCGCCAAAACCCGGCGGCTGCCGGCAGCGCCCTGCTGCAAAAGGTGTTTGGCTCGTTGAAGTAACTGAAGTAACTGAAGTAATTGAAGCAGCGGTAAAATCGTAGACTATGAGTAACATTTCAGTGGGCAGCGTCTGCTCAGGTATCGAAGCCGCGTCCGTGGCTTGGGGTGATATAGGTTTTAATTTTCAGTGGTTTTCTGAAATTGCTCCATTCCCGTCAAAAATACTCAGCACCAAGCATCCACATATTGCCAATTTGGGGGATATGTGCGAGATACCAGAAAAACTTAAAAACGGCATTGTCCATGCGCCAGACTTAATTTGTGGCGGTACACCCTGCCAAGCCTTCTCGTTGGCAGGTTGGAAAAAAGGTCTCGACGATAACCGTGGAAACCTGACACTGAAATTTGTTGACATTATCGACGCCAACGACGAGGCCCGCAAAGCCTTGGGCCAAAATCCCAGCGTAGTTTTTTGGGAAAACGTAGAAGGCGTACTCAGAGATAAAACCAATGCTTTTGGTTGCCTTCTTTCTTCGCTGGCCGGATATGACAAAGAGATAACCGTTTCTCGGTGGCCTCAAGCCGGAATTATCCGTGGCCCCAAGCGCAACATTGCTTGGCGTGTGATGGATGCAAAATATTTTGGTTTGCCACAACAACGCCGACGGCTGTATGTACTGGCCGGAGGAAAAGATTTTTTTCCTGAACAAATATTGTTTGAATGGTTGGGTAACCATCAAAAAAACAATACTGCCGCCAAACCCGATGCGCTACCTACCCCGCTTGTTTTTACAAAACAAGGACATTCCATCGAAGTTTTTCGCAGCTATACCGACTGCTTATATTCAGCCTATGGCACAAAATGGAATGGCAATGCTGCGGCGTACAACGGCTCTTTGTTTGTTTGTCAGAACCATCGCCTGCGAAGGTTGACACCATTAGAGTGCGAGCGATTAATGGGATTTCCTGACAATTATACGGATATTGCCGGAGCAAGCGCCACAGCCAGATACCAAGGGATTGGCAACTCATGGGCAGTGCCAGTGATAAAATGGCTAGGAATGCGACTAATCGATTATTTTAATAAAAAAAATAAGTCAAATACAGCCTTTAACATTGATTTATCCCAATTTTCGCTGTCGGCGCGCCACATTCATCTTGACAATCAATCTATCGGCATTGATTTATCAGGAGACGCCATTAATATCGGTGATGGCAAAACAGCATACTGCTCAGAAAAACCAGTAAACGATATTTTTGGCGATATTTTTGACGTTATTGATGTGACTGCCGCAGAAAAATTCTATATCACCCCGGCTGGATGCAAAGGAATTTTGCGGCGAAAAGAAGAGCGCAAACTATCTATGAACCAGCGATTGAAAGAAGTTTTGAAACAAATATCCTCCGAGTGGTCAAGTGAAAAAATAGAACTTATTTCAAGAAAACAAAGCCGTGGGCGCTTTAGCACCCCTAGCCCAGCCAAAAATACAGAAGAAAAATTTTCGTATTCTCTTTTTTAAGTCTACTCTGACTTATTTTTAATCAATTGAGTCAAATTTATTCTCCAAGTGTTGATATCGTACCAGCCACATCCAACGCAGCCGGCTTCTGCGGCTTTCCCTGCTTTTGGAATATTTGAATCCCAAATTTTGGTGCCAGAATAAAAATAGGGCACTCCGTAAATTATGCCTCTTTCACCCGTTTGAAAGCAATTACGACAGACTTCTCTTTTTTGCTGATTTCTTTGATTAGAAATAAGCTGAAAATCACGCTTAATATCTTCATCAGAAATTGTTGCTAGCGAATCTCGTTTTGTATTGGCATCCCAGCGAATTTCAGGAAAATGATGGTCTGGCAGGAGTCCTTCTGCTTTTGTCTTCTTGGCTTCGTAGGCATCGAATGAGTTTAAAACCTTAACGATATGGCTCCTGAGCTTTGGGCTCCAAGTCTCATACCCCGTAATGCCGCCTCTTTTAATGGGAGTAAGTATAATTTGGGTGGTGTTTAAACAGCATTTCTCACAGAATTTGTTGGTATCGGTTGCAAGAGAATATCCAAATTCTTTTAAATCTTGAATTCTTCGGGCAAAATTTGGATTGGCTGGCAAAGTGCAACTGACACAACACCATTTAAAGTCTTTAGATAAAATATCAAAAAAAGATTTGGTGGTGACTGCTTTAGATTTTCCATCCCAAAAATTTATTTGCTCTTTATTCCAAGCGACCCAACCGCTGGGGTTAACTTCCTCGTATATTTTCTCAAGATAACCATCAACATCTTTGTCCGAAATTTCTGTACCCGTTCGGCGGTATTCAATTGGAATTGAGGTGGAATACAGCAAATTATTGCCGTAGTTAAATAGGACATCAACGTATTTCTCTGACGCCTTGGTATGAAATCTCGTTTTTAATTTATCTATTTTTAGCATTTTTTTACTCCTTATTGTTAATGCCAGACAAAAGCTCTGACAAGCTGATATTCAAATGGTGGGCGATAGAGGCTAAAACTTTGAGCGTTGGGTTTCTTTTTCCAAGCTCTAAACCAGATATATAGGTTCTGTCCAGGCAGCATATATGCGCTAATTCTTCTTGCGAAATGCCTCTTGATTTGCGAATAGCGCGCAGTGTTGTGCCAAATAGATGCAGTGTTTCGTCCAATTGATTTTTCATTTTTTGTTTTTTGTTTTCATCCCAGGCTGTTTGTCTGCCATAGCGCCAAAAATATAGCCAAATCGGCCTCTAGCCCTTATGCAGCAAGCGCTTATAGCTATCATTTTTGTATCGGCAGCGCACTGCCCGCTGCACTCCCCGAGCCCGGCGCGTACGCGTTGCGCCGAAACTCTGCGGGCGACTGCCCCGTCCACGTGCGAAAGG
>JAGNSH010000100.1 GCA_017988165.1 Giesbergeria sp.
CAGCGCCACCATGTGGAGGTCAAGCCATGAGCGCCATCCCCCATCACAACACTAACACCACCCCGCTGCTGCACATCGACGCCCTGTGCATGCGCTTTGGCGGTTTGTTGGCGGTCGATAACGTCGCTTTCACGCTGCAAGAGGGCGAGATTTTCGCCATCATCGGCCCCAACGGCGCGGGCAAAACCACGGTGTTTAACTGCATCAGCGGTTTTTACCGCCCCAGCAGTGGCCGCATTGCGTTAGAGGGCCAAGACATTGCCGGCCTCGGTAGCCACACCGTCGCCACGCATGGCTTGGTGCGCACCTTTCAAAACGTGCGTCTGTTCAAAAACATGACCGCGCTAGAGAACCTGCTGGTCGCCCAACACCGCCACCTGCGCACCTCGCTGCTGGCCGGACTGTTCAAAACCCGCTCTTACCGCGAGGCCGAGCAAGGCGCCCTTGACAACGCCATGCGCTGGCTGGACTACATGGGCCTGCGCGAATTTGCCAACCGCCCAGCGGGCAACTTGGCCTATGGCCACCAGCGCCGCTTGGAGATTGCGCGCTGCATGATCACCCGCCCGCGCCTGCTGATGCTCGACGAGCCAGCCGCGGGCCTGAACCCGCAAGAAAAACTCGACCTGCAAGGACTGATTGAGCGCCTGCGCCAAGAGCACAAAGTCACGGTGCTGCTGATTGAGCACGACATGAGCTTGGTGATGGGCGTATCCGAGCGCATTTTGGTGATGGAGTACGGCAAGCCGATTGCGCTGGGCACGCCCGACGCCATTCGCAACGACGCACGCGTCATCAAAGCTTACCTAGGAGACGAGTGATGCAACCCATGCTAGAGCTGCGCCAAATCACCACCAACTACGGCGCTATTTGCGCGGTCAACAACGTCAGCCTGCACGTCAATCCCGGCGAAATCGTCTCGCTGATTGGCTCTAACGGTGCCGGCAAAACCACGCTGCTGATGACGGTGTGCGGCAACCCGCGCGCCAGCAGCGGCAGCGTGTGGTTTGAGGGCGAGAACATCACCAATATGGCGTCGCACCTGATCATGCGCAAAGGCATCGCCATCTCGCCCGAAGGGCGGCGCGTGTTTCCCGACCTGACGGTGGCCGAGAACCTGAAAATGGGCGGCTTCTTTCTGGAAAACGCCGAAATCGACGCCGGTATGGAGCACGTCTTTGGCCTGTTTCCGCGCCTGCGCGAACGCGCCAGCCAGCGCTCGGGGTTGATGTCGGGCGGCGAGCAGCAAATGCTGGCCATTGGCCGCGCCCTGATGAGCAAGCCGCGCCTGCTGCTGCTGGACGAGCCGACGCTGGGCCTGGCGCCTTTGATCATTGCGCAGATTTTCGAGATCATCAAAACCATCCGCAGCGCCGGCGTGACGGTGTTTTTGGTCGAACAAAATGCCAACAAAGCGCTGGCCATTGCCGACCGGGGCTACGTGCTGGAAAACGGCAAAGTGGTGCTAGAAGACAGCGGCGCCAATTTGCTGGTCAACCCGGACGTGCGCAAGGCGTATTTGGGGGCTTGAGCATCTGCCGCTAGGGCCATGCAACCATGCCACCATGGCGCTATGCCCTTTACCCTTTCTGCCCCCGCCCACAGCGACCTGACCATCAAAAAAAGCCGCTTTATCGGCTGTGTGCAACCCATGGCCGACCGCGCCAGCGCGCAAGCGCAGGTGGACGCGCTATGGCAACAGCACCCCGGCGCAGCGCACATTTGCTGGGCGCTGCTGGCCGGGGGGCAGTCCGCCGCAGTGGACGACGGCGAGCCGGGTGGCACTGCCGGGCGGCCCATGCTGGATGTGCTGCGCCACCAAGACTTGGAAGGCGTGCAAGCCACGGTGGTGCGCTACTTTGGCGGCGTCAAATTGGGTGCTGGTGGCCTGCTGCGCGCCTACACCGACTGCGTGGCCCAAGCCCTGCTGACGGCCAGCAAAGTACCGCTGCTGCGCATGGCCACGCTGCAATGTATGGTGCCTTACCCCTTAGAAGGTCTGCTGCGGCGCGAGATTGATGCCGCCGGCGCGCAACTGCTGGCCGTGCAACACGGCTCACTGGTGACACTGCAACTGCGCTTGCCGCAAGCCCAAGCCGACGCCTTTGTGCAGCGCATCAACGACCACGGCCAGGGCCGTGTCGGCTGGACTGAGCCGCCCACAAACACGTGAGACAGCGTTCACTCAAAGAAGTTTTTACAGACACTACACTTGGGCACATTTTTTATTTCCTAAAACAGGAAACAACCGCAGTCTGTCATGCCGATTCACGCCAGCCACCAGCCTGAAGCCCGCCACGCTATCCGCACAGTCAGCGTGCTATTGGTACTGCTGTTGCTGATTGTGGGGTGGCCCACCTCGCCGCAAACCCAAGGCCTAGCGCACTACCTGCCCCTGCACATGGCGCTAGAGACGCTGGCCATCCTCATCTCTGGCTTCACCTTCAGCGTCATCTGGAGCGCGCGGCGCGAGCAGCTGCCGCGCAACACCTTGCTGCTGGCCTGCGCGTTCTTAGGCGTGGGGCTGCTCGACTTTGGCCATATGTTGTCCTACCAGGGGATGCCCGAGTTTGTCACCCCCGGCTCGCCGCACAAAGCCATCAGCTTCTGGCTGGCAGCGCGCCTGTTCGGTGCGCTGGCTCTACTGGCGGTTGCGCTGCTACCTTGGGATACCCACAGCGACAGCACCAAACTGCAACCACGGCATATGTTGTTGTTGGTGGTGCTGGCGGTCAGCGGTCTGTACAGCGTATTTTTGTTTTATCCCCAGCTGCTACCAACCACGTTCATCGCTGGCCAAGGGCTGACCCCCTTCAAAATTACGTTTGAATACGCCTTGGTGGCACTGAATCTGCTGGCCGCCGCGCTGTTGCTGCGCAAAATGCGCCAGCCCTACAGCTTCAATGTCAGCGGCCTGTTTGCTGCCGCTGCCATCATGGCGCAGGGCGAATTTTTCTTTACGCTCTACGGCAACGTCACCGACATCTACAACCTGGCCGGCCATGTCTACAAAGTGCTGGCCTACGGCTTTTTGTTCCGCGCCGCCTTTGTCGCCACTGTGCAGTCGCCCTACGCCCAACTGCGCAGCTCCAAACAGCAGCTGCAAGCCATGCTGGACGCCCTGCCCGACGTACTGCTAGAAATGGACGACCAAGGCCGCTACCTGCAAGCGCACATTGGCTACTCTGGCAGCCCCGCCGCGCCCAGCGAGAAACTGCTGGGCAAAACCCTGCACCAAATGCTGTCGCCGCAAAGCGCCCAAGTGGCCTACGAGGCACTGGCCGAAGCGCAAGAAAAAGGCTTCTCCCGTGGCCGCACCATCTTCTTAAAAACCCACAGTGGCGAGCGCTGGTTTGAGCTGTCCGTCACGCGCCAAGCGCCGCCACCGCCCGGCCAGCGCCAGCGCTTTGTCATCCTCTCGCGCGACATTACCGAGCGCTTGCAGCAAGAAGCATCGATGCGCAAGCTCTCGCAAGCCGTAGCCCAAAGCCCGCACCCGGTGGTTATCACCAACTTGCAAGGCAACATCGAATTTGTCAACGCCGCCTTCATGCGATCGTGCGAATACAGCGAGGCCGAACTGATTGGCCAAAACCCGCGCGTCCTGCAGTCGGGCAAAACGCCTGCCGCCACCTACCGCAATATGTGGGAACACCTGCTGCAAGGCAAATCGTGGCAGGGCGAATTAACCAACCGCAGCAAAAGCGGGCGCGAATACATCGAATCGGTGCTGATTTATCCGGTGCGCAACGCCGAAGGCCAAGTCACCAACTACCTGGCGCACAAAGAGGACATGACCGAGCGCAAGCAAGCGGCGGCGCATATCCGCCAGCTGTCGCACTACGACCAGCTCACCGGCCTGCCCAACCGCGCCATGCTGCGCGAGCGCTTTCAATACGCCATCAACCAAGGCCAAAGCCAAGGCCAAGTAATGGCAGTGCTGTGGATTGACATCGACCGCTTTAAAGACATCAACGACTCGCTGGGCCACAGCGCCGGCGACTTGCTGCTGCTAGAAATTTCGCTGCGCCTGCGCTCGCAGCTAAACGACGAAGACACTTTGTCGCGCCACTCGGGCGACGACTTTGTCGCCCTGCTGGCCCACACCAGCCAAAGCGAAGCGGCGCAGCGCTGCATCCGCCTGCTAGAGAACTTGGCCCTGCCCATCATGGTGGCGGGGCAAGAGGTGTTTTTGACCGCCTCGATTGGCATTGCCATCACCCCTGGCGACGGCAACAGCCTTGAAACCCTGCTGAAAAACGCCGAAAACGCCATGTACCGCGTCAAAGACGAAGGGCGCAACAGCTACCGCTTCTTTACCCCCGAGATGCAAGTGCATTCAGCGCGCGCGCTAGAGCTGGGCAACGCCCTGAAACAAGCGCTGCACCGCAACGAGCTGCACTTGGTTTACCAGCCGCAAATGTCGCTGGCCGACGGCAGCATCATCGGCGCCGAGGCGCTCTTGCGCTGGAACCACTCCAAACTAGGCCCAATTTCGCCCGGCGAATTCATCCCGCTGGCCGAAGCCAACGGCCTGATCGTGCCGATTGGCGAATGGGTACTGGCCAGCGCACTGCAACAACTGCGCCACTGGCTCGACCAAGGCCTGCCGATGATGACAATTGCCGTCAACATCTCAGCAGTGCAATTTGGCCAAGCCGGTCTGGGCGAACTGGTCGGCCAACTGCTGCACCACACCGGCATCCCGCCCGAAGCGCTGGAGCTGGAGCTGACCGAAGCCGTCGCCATGAAAGCACCCGAGCTGGCCGCCCAAACCATGCAAGCACTGGGCCAGCAAGGCGTGCGCCTGTCGATTGACGACTTTGGCACCGGCTACTCCAGCCTGAGCTACTTAAAGCGCTTCAACATCCACAAGCTCAAAATTGACCAATCGTTTGTGCGCGACATCAGCAGCGACCCCGACGACCAAGCCATCGCCACCGCCATCGTGCAAATGGCGCACAGCCTGGGCATGACCACCATCGCCGAAGGGGTCGAAACCGCCGAGCAGCTCGAATTTTTACGCTCGCGCGGCTGCGACCAAATTCAGGGCTACCACTTCAGCCGCCCACTGCTGCCCTTGGCGTTTGAGCAATTTGTGCGCGACAACCTGAGCGAGCAGCCCAATGCCGTCAGCGCTATCAATACCATCAGCAGCATCAACGCACTCAGCAGCCAAACCACTATTTAAAAGATAGCTACAAGCGCTTATCCAGCAAGGGCTAGAGGCCGTTTTGATGTAAAAACAGAGCGACAGCACCATGGTATGGTGGCCACGGCCCCTGATAAACACTGCATTGGAGATTGCCCCGTGGACACCATCATCATCGGCGCCGGCTCGGCTGGCCTAGCTGCACTGCGCGAAGTACGCAAGCGCACCGAACGCTTTTTGATCATCAACGACGGCCCCTACGGCACCACCTGCGCGCGCGTCGGCTGTATGCCCTCCAAGCTGCTGATTGAAGCTGCCAACGCCTACCACCAGCGCCACACGCTAGAAGAATTTGGCATCCACGGCGGCGCCGCCCTGAGTGCCGATATGCCCGCCGTGCTGCGCCGCGTGCGCGCGCTGCGCGACGAATTTGTCGCCGGCACCGTGCAAGTGACTGACAAACTAGACCAGCGCAGCATTGCCGGGCGCGCCCGCCTGCTGGGGCCACAGCAAGTGCAAGTAACCGCGCCAGACGGCAGCACCACCACCTACCAAGCCAAAAGCATCGTCTTGGCCCCCGGCTCCACGCCGGTACTGCCGCCCGAGTGGCGCGCACTGGGCGCGCGCATCCTGACCAGCGACAGCGTGTTTGAGCAAACCACGCTGGGCCCACGCATCGCCGTCATCGGCATGGGCGCTATTGGCATCGAACTGGCGCAAGCGCTGGCCCGCTTGGGCCTGCAAGTGACCGGCTACGCCACCAAAGAGCAGGTGGGTGGCCTGAGCGACCCAGCCATCAACGCCGTGCTGCGCGCGTCCATCCAAAGCGACCTGACCCTGCACACCGGCCCCGCCGCCACACTGCACGCCGTCACGGACGCCAGCGGCGGCCAAACCATCGCCATCGAAGTGCGCAGCGGCGAACACCGCAACACGGTGGACCAAGTGCTGGTGGCCATTGGCCGACGCCCACAACTGGCGGGCTTGGGGCTAGAGACGCTGGGCGTGGCACTCAGCGACAAAGGAATGCCGCCGGTCAACCCGCAAAGCACGCAAATTGCCGACCTGCCGGTGTATCTGGCGGGCGACGCGCTCAACTTTCGCCCGCTGCTGCACGAGGTGGCTGACGAAGGCCACATTGCCGGCACCAACGCCGTGGCCAGTGCCGCCGCCAGCGCCAGCGGCGCACCGGCGCAATGCTTTCAGCGGCGCACACCGCTGGCGATTGTGTTTTCTGACCCCAACGCCGCCGTCATTGGGCAAAGCTTTCGGGCATTGCAAGCGGCGCAAACCAAAGCAGGCAAAGAAGGCAAAGCAGGCCCAGCCTTCGTCACTGGCAGCGTTAACTTTGCGCGCCAAGGGCGCGCCCGCGCCGGCCAGCGCAACCACGGACGCTTAAACGTCTATGCCGACCCGGCCAGCGGCTTGCTGCTGGGCGCCGAGCTGTGCGCACCGTCGGGCGAACACCTAGCGCACCTGCTGGCGCTGGCCATCACGCAAAAAATGAGTGTTGGCCAACTGCTGGGGATGCCGTTCTATCACCCGGTATTGGAAGAAGGCCTGCGCAGCGCCCTGCGCGACGCCGCCCGCCAGCTGGACGCCAGCGCCGCGCAAGACTCTGACTTGGCCGCGTGCAGCGCCATCGGCGCCGAAGCGCTGGACTAAAGAAGGGCCACCTTATGATGCTGCCTCGATTTGTACGCGGCCAGCACTGGGCCATAGAGGAAAAAACATGACGATTCAAGCGCAGTACCTTCAAAAACGCACCACTGCCACCGAGGCCATGCGCCACGTGCGCAGTGGCGACTCCATCATCGTGCCCACCGGCGTGGGCGAGCCGCCGGCCCTGCTGACGGCCCTGTCCGAGCAGCGCCAGCAATTTCAAGACGTCAAAGTGGCGCAAATTTTGGCGCTGCGCAAATACGCCTACTTCGACCCCGAAACCGCCCACCACGTGCGCCACGTGGCGCTGTTTTATGGCCCAGCCAGCCGCCCCGGCGGGCAAGCCGGTTGGGTGGACTTCATCCCCAACTACTTCTCTGAAATTCCCCAGCAAATTGAGCGCGGACAAATCCCCGCCGACGTCGTCTTCAGCATGGCCTCGCCGATGGACGCGCACGGCTATTTTTCGCTCAGTTTGGGCGCTGACTACACCATGGCGGCGCTCAAAACCGCCCGCGCCATCGTCCTTGAAG
>JAGNSH010000101.1 GCA_017988165.1 Giesbergeria sp.
CCAGCTCGGCCGGCAGCGGCGCACCCACCAGCAGTTGCAGCGCGTTGCGGCCCTGCGCGACTTGGCTGGCGTAGCTGGCAACGTCGGCGCGGGCGCTGTCGACGGTGGTTTGGTTTTGCGCCAGCACCAGGCCCGAGGTGGCGCCCAGCGCGTGCATGCGCTGCGTCAGTTCAAACCCCTTGCGCCGCGCCGCCAGCGTGTCTTGCGCCAGTTGCAGGCGCGCTTGGTCAGCGGCCAGCGCCAGCCAAGCGTTGGCCACGTCGGCCAGCAGGGTGATTTCAACGCTGCGCTGGTTCAGCGTGGTTTGCAAAAACTGCTGCAGCGCCGCTTCGCTCAGGTTGCGCACGCGGCCCCACAAGTCCAGCTCGTAGCTGGTAAAGCCGATTTGCGCGTTGAACTGGTTGCTGGTGATGGCGGCGTTGGCGGCACTGTTGGAGTTGCTGCGGCTGCGGCTGGCTTGGCCGCTGGCGGCGATGGTGGGCAGTTGGTCGGCTTGCTGCACGCCGTATTGGGCGCGGGCTTTTTCGATATTGGCCCAGGCGATGCGCAGGTCGCGGTTGTGGCTCAACGCCAGCGCCAGCACTTGCTGCAGCGCCGGCGCTTGCACCCACGCGAGGGCCGCGGCTTGCTCCAGCGCGGGCGCGCTGGCTTGCGCCGGCTCGGCGGCGGCATCAAAGCCCACGGCGCCCGGCACCGGCGCGGCGGGTGTGTGGTAGGCCGGTGCCAAGTTCATGCAGCCGGCCAGCGCCAAGCTGGCGGCCAGCGCGGTGAGTGCGGTAAGTGGGTTAAGAGCGGTGTGTTTCACGCTGTGCCTTTCGAGAGGGTGGCGCTTTCGTCGTTGCCGTGGCTTTCATCGTCACTGCGCCCCCGGCTGGAAAACCAGCTGCGCACCACCAAGAAGAAAATCGGCACAAAGAAAATGCCCAGCACGGTTGAAAACACCACGCCGCCCAGCACGGCGGTGCCAATCGCGTGGCGTCCGCCCGCGCCAGCGCCGGTGCCCAGCGCCAGTGGCAGCACGCCAAAGCCAAACGCCAGCGAGGTCATCAAAATTGGCCGCAGGCGCAGGCGCACCGCCTCTAAGGTGGCGTCAAAGACGCTGCGGCCACGCTCTTGCAGTTGGGTGGCAAATTCGACAATCAAAATGGCGTTTTTGGATGCCAGCCCGACGGTGGTCAGCAGACCGACCTGAAAATAAACGTCGTTGGACAGGCCGCGCAAACCGGTAAACGCCAGCGCACCAATCACGCCCAGCGGCACCGCCAAAATCACCGCCAGCGGCACCGTCCAGCTTTCGTACAAAGCGGCCAAGCACAAGAAGACGAACAGGATGGAGACCGCATATAGCAGCGGCGCTTGCGCCCCAGACAGGCGCTCTTGGAACGAGGCGCCCGTCCACTCGTAGCCAATGCCGGGTGGCATTTGGCGCAGGATGGTTTCGATGGCGTCCATGGCGGCGCCTGAGCTGACGCCCGGCGCTGCGTCGCCGACAAACTCGTAGCTGGGGCTGCCGTTGTAGCGCTGCAATTGCGGTGAGCCATAAGTCCAACTGGTGGCCGAGAAGGCGCTGAACGGCACCATGTTGCCTTGGGCGTTGCGCACCGTCCATTGGCCAATGTCTTGCGGCAGCATCCGATACGGCGCATCGCCCTGCACATAGACGCGCTTGACGCGGCCACTGTTCAAAAAATCGTTCACATAACTGCCGCCGATGGCGCTGGAGAGCACGCTGTTGATGTCGCTGGTAGACACGCCCAGCGCAGCGGCTTTGCGGTCGTCAATGGTCACGCCCAGTTGCGAGGTGTCGTCCAAGTTGGTGCTGCGCAGGCTGCGCAGCATCGGGTGGCCTTTGGCCAGCTCTAGCACGCGGTCGCGCGCGGCGACCAAGGCGTCGTGCCCTTGGCCGTTCAAGTCTTTGAGCTGAAAGTTAAAGCCCGCGTTCGAGCCTAGCCCGCGCACCGCCGGCGGCAGCATGACAAAGATGCGTGCGTCGCGCAGCACCTTCAGGTCTTCGGTGGCCTTGCGCGCAATGGCGTCGGCTTGCTGCTCGGGGCGCAGGCGCTGGCTCCAGTCTTTGAGCCGCAAAAAGCCGCGTGCCGAGGCTTGGTCGCCACTCAGGCCGGTGATAGAGTTAAAGCTCACCACGTCGCTCTGCTGGGCAAAGTAGGCCTGCACTTCTTTCATCACCACCTGCAAGCGTGCGTTGGTGCCGCCGGGCGGCAGGCTGATTTGGATCTGCATATAGCCCTGGTCTTCGACCGGCAAGAACGAGGTCGGCAGCTTGCTGAACAAGAAAGCCGTGCCACCACAAATCAGCAAAAACACCACCAACATTCGTGTACTGCGCCGCAGCAGCCGCCCGACCATGTTTTGGTAGCGCGCTGAATTGCGGTCGAACTGGCGGTTAAACCCAAGAAAAAAGCGATCGGAAACGCCAAACAAGCCGCGCCGGGGCAAGGCGCCGTGTGCGTGGCTGGTGCCCTTGGCAATCGGCTTGAGCAAGCTGGCGCATAACGCCGGCGTCAGCGTCAGCGCCACAAACACCGACAACGCCATGGCCGAGACGATGGTGATGGAAAACTGGCGGTAAATGACGCCAGTGGAGCCGCCAAAAAACGCCATCGGAATAAACACCGCTGACAGCGTCAGCGCAATGCCAATCAGCGCCGGGGTGATCTCTGCCATCGACTTGCGTGTGGCTTCTTTGGGTGACAAGCCTTGCTCGGACATCACCCGTTCGACGTTTTCCACCACCACGATGGCGTCGTCCACCAGCAGGCCAATCGCCAGCACCAATGCGAACATGGTCAGGGTGTTGATGGAGTAGCCGGCAATCGACAGCACGCCCATGGTGCCCAGCAGCACCACCGGCACGGCAATCGCCGGAATTAGCGTGGCGCGAAGGTTTTGCAGAAACAAAAACATCACCAGCACCACCAGCAAGATGGCTTCGGCCAGCGCATACACCACTTCTTTGATGGAGGCGCGCACAAACGGCGTCGAGTCTGAGCTGATGAAGGGTTTGAGGTCGTTCGGAAAGAACGGCTGCATCTGGGCCAGCTTGGCATTGACGGCGTCGGCCACGGTGGTGGCGTTGGCACCGTCGGCCAGCACGATGCCCATGCCGGCGCCGGGCTTGCCGTTCAGGCGTGAGGTGATGTTCAGGTTGTCGGCGCCCAGTTCGACGCGGGCTACGTCTTGCAGCAGTACGGCGGCGCCGTCGGGGGCCACTTTGAGCAAGATGTTTTGAAACTCTTTTGCCGTCTTGAGCTTGGTGCGCGCCGTGATGCTGGCGTTGATTTGCTGGCCCGGCGTGGCTGGCAAGGCACCCAGTTGGCCGGCCGATACCTGCGCGTTCTGGTTCTTGAGGGCAGCAACGATGTCGGACGGCATCAGGGCAAACTTTTCTAGCAGTGCCGGGTTCATCCAGATGCGCATGGCGTAGCCGGTGCCAAACACCGTCACGTCGCCGACGCCGTCAATGCGGCCAATCACATCGACCAAGTTGCTGGCAATGTAGTCGCCAATATCCACCTGGCTGACGTGCGGGTCGGGCGAGGTAAAGCTGTAGGTGGTCAGGTAGTCGTTGCCGCCTTTGGTGACAAACACGCCCCGGCTTTGCACCGCCTCGGGCAGGCGGCTCATGGCTGCTTGCAGCTTGTTTTGCACCTGTACCTGCGCCACGTCGATGTTGGTGCCGGGGGTGAAGGTCAGCGTGGTGCGCGAGCTGCCCGAGGCGTCGCTGCTCGAACCCATGTAGAGCAGGTTGTCGATGCCCTTGAGCTGCTGCTCAATCACCTGCGTGACCGAGTTCTCCACGGTTTCTGCCGAGGCGCCGGTGTAGATGGTGCTGATGGAGACGCGCGGCGGCGCAATGTCGGGGTACTGCTCTAGCGGCAGGGTAAAAATTGACAATCCACCGGCCAGCATGATGACGATGGCCAAGACCCAAGCAAAGATGGGCCGATTGATAAAAAACTGTGCCATGAAGGATTGCCCCGATCAGCGCGTGGCGCCGGTGGGCGCCGCGCCGGGCAGTTGCACCGGCTGCGGGTTGACCGTGTCGCCCACTTTGATGCGCTGAAAACCATCGACGATGACGGTGTCGCCCGGGGCTACGCCAGCGCTGACCATCCAGCGGTTGCCAATGGCGCGATCGACCTCGATGGGGCGGCGCTCGACTTTGTGCTCGGCATTGACCAGCAGCGCGCTGGCCTTGCCGGCAATGTCGCGCGTCACCGCTTGCTGGGGCAACAGCAGGGCGTCGCTCGATACGCCAGTGGGCAGCAGGGTTTGCACATACATCCCGGGCATCAGCACGCCGTCGGGGTTGGGCACTACGGCGCGCAAGGTCACGGCGCCGGTGCTGGGGTTGACGTTGACGCCGGTAAATTGCAAACGCCCGGCGTGCGGGTAGGTGCTGCCGTCCTCCAGTTGCAAGGTGATGCGCGCGGCGCCCTCGCCCACGCGCTCAAAACGCCCTTGCGCCAGTTCGCGCTTGAGTTGCAGCAAGTCGGTGCTGGACTGCGTGATGTCCACATACACCGGATCGATTTGGGCAATGGTCGTCAGCACGCCGGCCTGGTTGGCCGTGACCAACGCGCCGGGCGTGACGGTGGACAAGCTGGTGCGCCCGGCAATCGGCGCGGTAATGCGGGTGTAGCCCAGATTGATGCGCGCCGCTTGCAGCGCCGCTTGCGCCACGGCCACGTCGGACGCTGATTGCTGCGCGCTGGCCTGGCTTTCTTCATACGCTTGGCGGCTGATGGCATCGATCTGCACCAGCTCGGCGTTGCGCTGGGCGTTGACTTGCGCGGTGCGCGCCTGTGCCTGCGCCTTGGCCAAGGCCGCCTTGGCCGAGGCCTCGGCCACTTGGTAGGGCGCCGGGTCAATTTGGTACAGCGCTTGCCCGGCCTTGACGGTGGCGCCTTCGGTGAACAGGCGTTTTTGCACGATGCCGCTGATCTGCGGGCGAATTTCGGCGCTCATAAACGCGCTGGTGCGCCCGGGCAGTGCGCTGGTCAGGGTTTGGCTTTCAGACTGCACGGTGATGACGCCGACTTTGGCCGGCGCCGCTTTGTCGGGGGCCGGTGCCGCCTTGTCCGAGCAGGCCGCCAGAGCACCCGTCAATGCCAGCGCCAGCACCAGAGGCAGCGCACGCCAGCGGTTACAGATTTTGGTACTGGTGCTGGTGCTGGCTTGGGTGCGCTGCGGCGTTATTTCAGTAGCGGGCAGTCTGTCCGACGGATAAAAAAGCATGGCAAAAACAGTCTAAGAAAGGGCGCAAATTGACTGCAAATTGTCGCAGGCAGATGTATCCGAATGATAAAGACGGCGCTGCTGCCGAGTGAACGCACACAATTTTTCTCGGCCTACAGCGCATCGCCCCAGCCCATTTGCGCCGGGCGGGCACCCAGCACGGTCAAGGTGCCTAAAAACAGCGGTGAGCCGACAACGCGAATTTTTAAGTCCTTCAGGTTGGCAGGCAACTGGATGGAAAGCAAAAAAAAGGGAAGGCGGCGGCGATGGTGCGGCCCGGTATTTTGTGGCCAGCGCCGATAATGCGCGTATGGAAACCAAGTGGCTTGAAGATTTTGTCAGTTTGGCCGAGACGCGCAGTTTCAGCCGCTCGGCGCAGTTGCGCCATGTGACGCAGCCGGCGTTTTCGCGCCGCATCCAGGCGCTAGAGGCTTGGGCGGGCACCGATTTGGTCGATCGCAGCTCGTACCCAACGTCGCTGACGCCGGCTGGCAAAACGCTCTACGACCAGTCGCTGGAGATGCTGCAAGCGCTCAACAACACGCGCGCCACGCTGCGCGCGCACAGCACTTCTAGCCACGACATGATTGAGTTTGCCGTGCCGCACACGCTGGCCTTCACCTTCTTTCCTGCCTGGGTGTCTAGCCTGCGCGAAAAATTTGGCCCGTTCAAAAGTCGGCTGATTGCGCTCAACGTCCACGACGCCGTGATGCGCTTGGTCGAGGGCAGTTGTGATTTGCTCATCACCTACCACCACGCCTCGCAGCCGTTTCAGCTCGATGCCAACCGCTACGAAATGGTCAGCTTGGGCCAAGAGGTGCTTGCGCCCTATGTCAAAGCCGATGCCGATGGCTTGCCGCTGTACCAGCTGCCCGGGCGCGCCGGCCAGCCGCTGCCGTATTTGGGCTACGCGCCGGGCGCCTATTTGGGCCGGGTGACGGATTTGATCTTGAAAGAGTCCAGCACGCCGCTGCACCTGGACCGCGTCTATGAAACCGACATGGCCGAGGGCTTAAAGGCGATGGCGTTAGAGGGCCACGGCATTGCCTTTTTGCCGCACAGCGCGGTCAAAAAAGAGCTGCGTGCGCGCAAATTGGTACGCGCCGCGCCAGCGGGCTTGCCGGGGCTGGAAATTACGATGGACATTCGCGCCTGCCGCGAAAAGCCGTCCGGCAAAGAGCACGACCGCGAGCAAGGCAAAAAACCGGCGCAAGCGCTGTGGGATTTTTTGCAGTCAGAAAAAATCTGAGCGGCAGTGGGTGACGGCGCATGACAGCTCAATGACAGCTTTGTTAGGGTAGTCCTGCTTGTTGGGCTGCTCTATTGGGGCTACTTTCCAGCACTGACTTTATTTGAGTTGAGTCTGCACCCCTCATATCACCCACAAGGAGACAACAATGAAAAAACACTTACTCGCTATCGCGATCACTGTACTGGCTGCCGGTAGCGCTTTGGCACAAGCCAATGACACCTTGGCCAAAATCAAAAACTCTGGCGCTGTCACTCTGGGCGTGCGCGAATCTTCGGGCCTGTCATACACGCTGGGCAATGGCAAATACGTCGGCTTTCATACCGAAATGGCTGAGCACATCATTGCTGACCTGCAAAAGCAATTGGGCCTGACCAAGCTGGAGATCAAGTACCAGCCGATCACCTCGCAAAACCGCGTGCCCTTGGTCACTAACGGCACGGTGGACTTCGAGTGCGGCTCGACCACCAACAACACCGCCCGCGCCAAAGACGTGGCCTTTGCCGTCACCACCTACGTCGAAGAGGTGCGCATTGCCACCAAGGCCAATTCCGGCATCCAGTCGATTAAAGATTTGAACGGCAAAACGGTGGCTACCACCACCGGCACCACCTCGGTGCAAACGCTACGCAAGCACGAGCGCGCTGGCGGCGTCGATTTCAAAGAGGTGCTGGGCAAAGACCACGCCGACAGCTTCTTGCTGCTGGAAACCGGCCGCGCGGACGCGTTTGTGATGGACGGCTCCATCTTGGCTGGCAACATCTCTAAGGCCAAGAACCCAGCCG
>JAGNSH010000017.1:0-5614 GCA_017988165.1 Giesbergeria sp.
ATTGCGACTCGCCCAAAGCCAATTCACTGCGAATACTGGGAGAAGTCACCGGCGCTGCGCTCAAGATGGCCAAGGCTTGCTTGAACTCGACGGCATCAGAAATCATCTGATCGGCCATCTTCGGCGTACTCAAACCGGCTGCCACTAAGCTGTAATTTTTAGCCAGGCGCTGCGACAACATACGCTGGCGCCCCGCTGTGCCGACCAAGCGCGCGGTACTGGTGCTGGAGAGCTTTTCAAACATTTGCGTAGCACTGTCGGCGCTGGCGAGCATTTTGTCGGCCTGCAATGCCACTGCCGCCACCGACGCTTTGCTGGGCGGCTGCACCAGCAGGGCATCCAAGTCCAGTGCCAGCTGCTGCACCTGGGCTAACTGCGTCGCCAAGTGCTCGGGCCATGGTACCGTGGCCAGATCGGCAAAACCCAACTGCACCAACTTTTGCGCTGTAGCCAGCACCGTGCGTGACTGCTCGGGATATACGTTCAGGTGTATTTGGCAATACGCCTTGGCCATGCGCTGCGACAGCGCGCGAAAGCGGGCCGTGCGGTTAATGGCCGTAGAAAGCGCCAGTTGGGCGTGCGCCGTCTGCCAAGTGGGCACAAAAACTGCGCCGGCCAAAGCCTGCAGCACGGTGCGACGCATTACAAAACGCTCAGAAGAGCACACTGTGGTTTTCATGGGGCAGCAAACTCATACATAAGGGTTATTGAGCAATGGCGAATTTTCGGCTATGAAGTGCCCGCCTGCATGATACACATCAAGAGGCGCAGCATGGGCAGGGCAAGACACCCCCACCACAGTGCCAGCCACCCCGCCTACACCCGCCTAAGTGGCGCAAAATCGGGCCATGGTTGCACGTGTCATTCCCCTCGTACCGCAGCGCAGCACTCAGCTGGCGCTACCTTCTTTGCAGCCACAGGCCTTGGCGCCGACGGGCTGGTTGCAAGACAGCCGCGGGCGTCCGCTGCACGACTTGCGCATCAGCGTCACTGACCGCTGCAACTTTCGCTGCAACTACTGCATGCCCAAAGAGGTGTTTGATAAAAATCACGCCTACTTGCCGCACAGCGCGCTGCTCAGTTTTGAAGAAATCACCCGCTTGGTGCGGCTGTTTATGGCGCATGGTGTGCGCAAAATTCGCCTCACCGGCGGCGAGCCGCTGCTGCGCAAAAACCTCGAAAAGCTGATTGCCCAACTGGCGCAGCTGCGCACCGTCGATGGCAAGGCCCCCGACATCACGCTGACCACCAACGGCTCGCTGCTGGCGCGCAAGGCGCGGGCGCTGAAAGACGCCGGCCTGCAGCGCATCACTGTCAGTTTGGACGGCTTGGACGACGCAGTGTTTCGGCGCATGAACGATGTGGATTTTCCGGTCAGCCAAGTACTCGCGGGCATCGAGGCGGCGCAGGCAGCGGGCCTGACCGGCATCAAAGTCAACATGGTGGTCAAGCGCGGCACCAACGACGCGCAAATCGTGCCGATGGCGCGGCACTTTCGCGGCAGTGGCGTCACGCTGCGCTTTATTGAATTTATGGACGTGGGCGCCACCAACGGCTGGCGCATGGATGAGGTGTTGCCATCTGCCCAAGTGCTGGCGCGCCTGCAAGCTGAGGTGCCGCTGGTGCCGCTAGCGCCCAGCGCCCCCGGCGAAACCGCCGCGCGCTGGGGCTGGGCTGGCAGCAACGGCACACACGACCCAGCGCTGGGTGAGATTGGCCTGATCAGCAGCGTCACCCAAGCCTTTTGCGGCGACTGCAACCGCGCCCGCTTATCGACCGAGGGCCAATTGTTCTTATGCCTGTTCGCCGGCCAAGGCTACGACCTGCGCAGCCTGCTACGCGGCGCACACCCGGCGGCGGCTGACGACGCCACCATCGCCAGCGCCATTGCCGCCATCTGGCAGGGGCGCAGCGACCGCTACTCCGAACTGCGCAGCAGCCTGAGCGGCGACGCCGGCCCCGCGCAGCGCCGGGTGGAGATGAGCTACATCGGCGGCTGACATTCACCCGCAGCGCATTTTTTATTTTCAGCATGATTGACACACACGACATCACCGGCCTCGTGCTGGCCGGCGGACGCGGCACGCGCATGGGCGGCATCGACAAAGGCTTGCAGCTGTTTCGCGGCCAGCCGCTGGCGCAGCACGCGCTGGCACGGCTGGCGCCGCAGGTAGGCGCTTTGCT
Organism: Giesbergeria sp.; assembly: GCA_017988165.1. Classification (GTDB taxonomy): domain Bacteria; phylum Pseudomonadota; class Gammaproteobacteria; order Burkholderiales; family Burkholderiaceae_C; genus Simplicispira. The sequence continues at coordinate 2,185 of JAGNSH010000017.1, forward strand.
GCTCAACGCCAACCGCAACCTAGACATTTACGCCGCCTTGGGCCGCGCCTACAGCGCGCCAGTCTGGCCCGACGGCTTGGCAGGCCACATCGACTACGCCGGGCCGCTGGCTGGCTTTTTGACTGGCCTTAGCCACTGCCGCACACCGTGGCTGCTGACCGTGCCGTGCGATACGCCGCTGTTTCCTCACGACTTGGCGGCGCGCTTGGCTGCAGCCGTGGTGCGGGACGGCAGCCAGATGGCCATCGCCGCCACTGCGCAAGAAGGTGGCGGCGGCGGCAACGACAGCAACAGCAGCAGCGTGCGACTGCGCCCACAGCCGGTGTTTAGCCTGATAAGCATCGACCTGCTGCCCAGCCTGCACGCTTTTATCGCCAGCGGCGGCCGCAAAATTCAGGCGTGGGCACTGGCGCAGCACTGCTCGGTCGTCGCCTTTGACCAGCCCGGCGACACGGCACAGGCTTTTTTCAACACCAACACGCTGGCTGAACTGCAACAGCTAGAGCAATCAGACCCCTCGGAGCCATCGGCATGACCCACCCCACCTTGGCCGAGCTGGCCGCCGCCCTGCCCTGCAATCCCCAAGCGCTGCACGCCGATCAGGCGACGGCCTTGCTGGCGCAATTTGTCCAACCGCTGGCCGACAGCGCAGCGCCGCGCGAAGAAGTCGGCATTTTTGAGGCGCTGGGCCGGGTGCTGGCGTGCGACGTGGTATCGCCACTGAGCGTGCCGCCGCACGACAACTCGGCCATGGACGGCTACGCCTTTGCCGGCAGCCAACTGCAGGCCGGCGCGCCGCTGACGCTGCACGTCGTCGGCACAGTGCTGGCCGGCGCCACTTGGAGCGCCCCGATAGGCACCGGCGAATGCCTAAAAATCATGACCGGCGCCGCCATGCCGCCCGGGCTAGACACCGTAGTGCCGCAAGAGCTGACCCACAGCGACAGCGCTAACAACACCAACAACGCCCACATCACCATTGCCGCCAACACGGTGCGCTGCGGCGACAACCGCCGCCAAAAAGGCGAAGACCTGCTGGCCGGTAGCGTGGCGCTGCCCCAAGGCGCGCTGCTGACACCGGCGGCGCTGGGGCTGCTGGCCAGCTTGGGCCTGCCGCGTGTGCTGGTGCGCCGGCGCCTGCGGGTGGCGTATTTCTCTAGCGGCAATGAAATTTTGAGTTTGGGCGAGCCACCGCGTGCCGGTGCGGTCTACGACAGCAACCGCTACACGCTGTTTGGCCTGCTGACGCGCTTGGGCGTGCAAGTCATCGATTTTGGCGTGGTGCCCGACGACCCAGCGCAGCTGGCGGCTGCTTTGTTGCAGGCGGCGCCCCAGGCCGACGTGCTGCTGACCAGCGGCGGCGCCAGCGCTGGCGAGGCCGATCATTTGCGCAGCACGCTAGAGAGGCTGGGCGACGCCGCCTTCTGGCGCATTGAAATGCGCCCGGGCCGTCCGCTGGCGGTAGGCCGCCTCGCCAGTGACAAAATAATAGCCAAAACCGGCTCTATCCCTTATGCAGCAAGCGCTACTAGCTATCAAAACAATAGTTTTATGACAACCTACGGGCCGTTGGTGATAGGCCTGCCGGGCAACCCCGTCGCCGCCATGGTCAGCTTTTTGGCGTTTGTCCGCCCGGCATTGCTGCGCCTGATGGGCAGCACGCAAGCGCCCACGCCGCTGCTGCGCGCCACCAGCACCGAGGCCCTGCACAAAAAACCGGGCCGCACCGAATACCAACGCGCGTGGCTCAGCAACGCCCCAGACGGCACGCTGCAGGTGCGCAGCACCGGCAACCAAGGCTCGGGGGTGCTCAGCTCCATGGTGCAAGCCAACGCGCTGATCGTCTTGGCCCACGAGCAAGGTGCCGTGGCGGTGGGCGATCAGGTCAGCGTGGTGCTGTTAGACGCGGTGATGTAATCCAAAAGCCGCCCAAAATTATCATTTTTGATAGCTACTAGCGCTTGCTGCATAAGGGCTAGAGCCCTGTTTTACTTGTATTTTTCATGCCCTCTCTCGCCCAGCCCGCCCAGCCAGCCCTGCCCGCACGCCCCGCCCATCCAGCCGATTTGTTTTGGTCTTTTACGTGGATGGCGCTGCAAGGCTTTGGCGGCGTGGTGGCTGTGGTGCAGCGCGAACTGGTCGAAAAAAAGCGCTGGCTGACCAACGAAGAATTTGTCGAAGACTGGGCCGTGGCGCAGGTGATGCCCGGGCCCAACGTGGCCAATTTGTCCATCATGATCGGCGACCGCTACTTTGGTTGGCGCGGCGCTTTTGCGGCGCTGGCCGGAATGCTGGCACTGCCGCTGGTGTTGCTGCTGGCGGTGGCGTTGGTGTACGCGCATTGGGCGGCGCACCCCGCCGTGGCGGGCGCACTGCGCGGCATGGGCGCGGTGGCGGCGGGCTTGATTGGCGGCACCGGGCTCAAGCTCATGGCGGCGCTGCGCCAACACCCGCTGGGGCTGCTGGCCAGCGCAGCGTGGGCGCTGGCGGCATTTGTCGCTATGGCTTGGCTGCGCGTGCCGCTGGCGTGGATGCTGTTGGTGCTGGGCGGCTCGGCCTGCGCGCTGACGTGGCGAAAAATAGCGCCATGAGCCTGACGCTGCACGCCGCCGACTGGCTGCATCTGTTTGTGTATTTTTTGTCGCTGTCGCTGCTGGCCGTCGGCGGCGCCATTGCGCTGGCGCCCGAAATGCACCGCTTTACCGTCACCGACCAAGGCTGGCTGACCGATGCGCAGTTCAGCGCCAGCATCGCCTTGGCGCAGGCCGCACCGGGGCCCAATGTGCTGTTCATTGCGCTGCTGGGCTGGAATATCGGCCTCAACGCTGGCGGCGCGACAGGTGCGGCGGCGACCTTGGGCGCCAGCAGCTGGCTGCTGGGGCTGCTGGGCGCGGCGCTGACCATGGCCGGCATCATGCTGCCCAGCTCCACCCTGACTTGGATGGCTACGCGCTGGGCGCACCGCCACCGCGAGCGGCGCAGCGTGCGCGCCTTCAAGCAAGGCATGGCACCCATCGTCATCGGCTTAGTGATGGCCTCGGCGTGGGTGCTGGGCCGCGCCCACGGCGTGCTGGCAACTGACTGGCCGCAATGGCTACTCAGCGCCGCTGTGATGCTGCTGGTGTGGCGTACCCGGCTGCACCTGTTGTGGCTGCTGGGCGCCGGCGCACTGCTGGGGGCTATGGGCTGGGTGTAGTGGTGTGCCAAGGCTGTGTAGGCACAGGGCTACAGCCAGCGGCGGCACCAGCCCACACCACGACAACAGCAGAGCTTTTACAGTGAAGCTACTTACTGCTTACCTTCACAAGGAGAACCCCCATGCCTGTCATCCTCTGGCTTCTTGGCGTACCACTGTCTATCGTCATTTTGTTGCTGCTATTTGGCGTTTTGTAAAGCACGCCGCACCGTATCAGCGGCCATCCACAGCGCA
>JAGNSH010000017.1:5714-21153 GCA_017988165.1 Giesbergeria sp.
ACAAGGAGAACCCCCATGCCTGTCATCCTCTGGCTTCTTGGCGTACCACTGTCTATCGTCATTTTGTTGCTGCTATTTGGCGTTTTGTAAAGCACGCCGCACCGTATCAGCGGCCATCCACAGCGCAGCCACCTGCGGGACAATGGCAGTTTGTCGTTTATCCGCCCCATCCCACTTACCCTTGATCATGAAAAAAATCTACGCCGCCGCACTCAGCGTCCTTTTTGTCGCCTCCACCCCCTGGGCCACCTCTGCCATGGCGGCAGATGCCGAAGTAGAGACGCTTGTCAGCGAGCGCTGCGCCACCTGCCACGGCGCCAAAGGGCATTCCACCTCGCCGATTTTTCCGTCACTGGCTGGGCAAAACCAAGAATATTTGGTCAAGCAGCTGCAAGACTTCCGCTCAAAAAAACGCGTCAGCGACACCATGGCACCGCAAGCGGCGGACTTGTCAGACGCAAACATTGCCGGCTTGGCGGCGTTTTTTGCTGGCCAGCCAGCCAAAGTCCAGCGCGTCTCAGACACCGAGTTGGTGGCCGTGGGGCGCTATATCTACACCAAGGGCAACACCTGGTCGGGCGTGCCGGCGTGTACCAGTTGCCACGGTGACAAGGCCTACGGCACCGCCACCTTGCCGCGTTTGGCGGGACAAAATATGCGCTACCTGCTGTCGCAGCTCAAAGACTTCAACCTGCGCACCCGCAACAACGACAACGAAGCCATGCACTTGGTCGCCTCGCGCCTGACCGAGATGGAAACCCAGGCGGTGGCCGATTACTTGGCGCAGTTGCCTTAAAAACCCACGGGGCGACTAAAGCACTGAGCCGCCTAGCCGCCGCGCTGGCGGCGCGCTTCGTACAGACACACGCCGCTGGCCACTGACACGTTCAGGCTCTCGACGGCGCCCCTCATCGGGATGCTGACCAGGGCGTCGCAGGTTTTGCGCGTCAGTTGGCGCATGCCATCGCCCTCGGCGCCCAGCACCAGCGCCACCGGGCCTTTCAGGTCGGCTTGGTACAGGGTTTGCGGCGCGTCGTCGCTGGTGCCAATAATCCAAATGTTGCGCTCTTTGAGCTCTTTGAGCGTGCGCGCCAGGTTGGTCACCATGAAGTAGGGCATGGTCTCGGCGGCGCCGCTGGCGACTTTGGCCACAGTGGCGTTGATGCCGACCGCGTGGTCTTTGGGGGCAATCACCGCGTGGGCACCAGCACCGTCGGCCACCCGCAGGCAGGCTCCTAGGTTGTGCGGGTCGGTCACGCCGTCCAGCACCAGCAGCAGTGGCTGGTCGATGCCAGCGGCTTCCAGGTCTTCCAGCAGCTCGTCGAGCGAAGTGACTTGCGCCACCGCTTCGACGCGGGCGGCCACGCCTTGATGGCCGTGGCTGCCGGCGAGCTTGGCCAAGCGCAAGCCATCGGCTTCAATCAGGCGCGCACCGGCTTCTTTGGCACGGTCGAGAAACTGGCGCATCCGCGCATCGCGGCGCGTGGCTTCGTAGTAAATCTCGATGATGGATTTGGGGGCGGTCTTGAGGCGCACGCCCACGGCATGGAAGCCGAAGAGGACTTTGGGGGAGGACATGGGGCGCGATTATCCGGGCTTTGGGCGATGGTGCCTAAAATCGTGCTTTTCGCGCTTTCTATGCCCTTTGCGCATTTACCTGAGCTTTTTTCCCATGATTTTTACTCCCCTGCTGCGCTGGGCACAGCGCACGAGCTTGGTCACGCAAATTGTGATTGGCCTGTTGATAGGCATCGCTTTGGCGGTGTTGTGGCCGGCAGCAACGCCTAAAGTGGCCATTTTGGGCACCTTGTTTATTGCTGCGCTCAAGGCGGTGGCGCCGGTGCTGGTGTTTGTTTTGGTGATTGCCGCCATCAGCAACCACCAGCCGGGGCAAGCGACACATATGCGGCCGGTGCTGGCGCTGTATTTGGTCGGCACGTTGACGGCGGCTGTCGTCGCCGTCACCGCCAGCCTGTGGTTTCCATCGACGCTGGTGCTGCAAGGCGCCGCCGAAGCCGCCAGTGCGCCAACGCGTATCCAAGATGTGCTCTTGACGCTGTTGATGAACGTGGTCGACAACCCAGTGCGCGCACTGATGAATGCCAATTACGTCGGCATCTTGGCGTGGGCCGTCGGCATTGGCATGACGCTGCGCCACGCCAGCGCTGGCACGCGCACGCTGATGGTCGATTTGTCGGCCAGCATCACCACCGTCATCCAGTGGGTGATTCGCTTTGCGCCGCTGGGCATTGTCGGCTTGGTGGCCAGCACCTTGGCCGAGGCCGGTGAGCAGGCGCTGTGGGGCTACGCGCACCTGCTGGCGGTGCTGATTGGCTGCATGTTGTTTGTCGCGTTGGTGGTCAATCCACTGATTGTGTTTGTCATGCTGCGCAACAACCCTTATCCGCTGGTGTTTACCTGCCTGCGCGAGAGCGGCGTGACGGCGTTCTTTACCCGCAGCTCGGCCGCCAATATCCCCATCAACTTGGCATTGGCCAGACGACTGAATTTGAACGAGGACACCTACAGCATTGCCATTCCGCTGGGCGCGACCATCAACATGGCCGGCGCGGCCATCACCATCAGCGTGCTGTCGCTGGCGGCGGTACACACCTTGGGCATTGCGGTCGAGGTGCCCACGGCCCTGCTGCTGTGCGTGGTGGCTGCGGTGTGTGCTTGTGGCGCCTCGGGCGTGGCGGGCGGCTCGCTGTTGCTGATTCCGCTGGCGTGCAGCTTGTTTGGCATCTCCAACGACGTCGCCATGCAGGTGGTGGCGATTGGTTTCATCATCGGCATCTTGCAAGACTCGGCGGAGACGGCGCTCAATTCATCTACCGACGTGCTGTTCACCGCCGTAGCCTGCCGCGCGGCAGAGCGCAAGCTGGCACCTTAATCAAAAATGATAGCTATTAGCGCACGTATCTAAAGGGCTAGAGGCCTAAAACACTGTTAATTTACTGTTAACCGCGTGCTTGACCGGCTTCGATGGTGATAACGCGCTCGCAGCGCTGGGCAATCGCGCGGTCGTGCGTCACCAGCACCAGCGTGGTGCCCTGCTCGCGGTTCAGCTCAAACATCAGCTGCATGATGGTTTCGCCGGTGGCAAAGTCCAAACTACCCGTCGGTTCGTCGGCCAGCAACACCGCCGGCTGCATGACAAAGGCCCGCGCTAGCGCCACGCGCTGCTGCTCGCCGCCGCTGAGCACTTTGGGGTAATGGCCCAAGCGCTCACTCAGCCCCACATGGGCCAGCATCTCGGTGGCGGCCTTGCGGGCATCGCGCCGGTCGGCCAGTTCCAGTGGCAGCATGACGTTCTCCAGCGCCGTCAAATTGCCCATCAGCTGAAAGCTCTGAAAGACAAAGCCGATCTTTTGCGCACGCAATGCCGCTCGGCCATCTTCGTCCAGCGCAAACAGGTCTTGCCCCGCCAGCCGCACCGTGCCACGCGTGGGCGTGTCCAGTCCGGCAATGATCGATAACAAGGTGCTTTTGCCCGAGCCAGACGCGCCCACAATGGCCACGGTCTCCTTGGGTGCCAGTTGAAAATGGATATCCCGCAAAATATCCAGTGTGCCGGTCGAATCGGTGACGGATTTGCAAACGCCTTCTACCGCAATCAGCGGTGCGACAGGTGCGACAGGTGCGACAGGTTCGGTAGGTGTTACAGAAGATTCACTCATGAAAGGCCTTGTACTTTGATTAACAACACGTCTCGACGTGACTTTATGGTCTGGCTGACTGCGGCTACAGGCACAGGCAGCGTGCCAGCGTGGGCGCAGAGCGGCAAAAAGGCCAGCGCAGCGCAGCGCATTGTGGTGCTGGGCGATTCGCTGAGTGCCGAATACGGTCTCGCGCGCGGTGCGGGCTGGGTGGCGTTGCTGCAAAAGCGCTTGGCGGCAGAAAAAATCACCGCCACCGTAGTCAACGCCAGCATCAGCGGCGACACCACCTCGGGCGGGCGCGCACGGTTGGGGGCTTTGCTAAAGCAGCACCAGCCTACGGTGCTGGTGATTGAGCTGGGCGGCAACGATGCGCTGCGCGGTTTGCCGCTGAAAAACACCGAAGACAATTTGTCAGCCATGGCACAAGCGGCGCGCAAGGCGGGAGCCAAAGTGTTGTTACTGGGAATGCAGGTGCCGCCCAACTATGGCCGCCAGTACGCCGATCAGTTTGCGCAACTGTTTGTGGCGGTGGCCGAAAAAAACAAAACGGCACTGGTGCCGTTTTTTCTGCAAAAAATTGCCGACAGGCAAGACGCCAGCGCCTGGTTTCAGTCCGATGGCATCCACCCGCTGGCGCAAGCGCATCCGCAGATGCTCGATAACGTCTGGCCAGCGCTGCAACCGCTGCTGCGCTGAGCGGTCAACAAAAATCAAAAATTCGGGGATTGAGGGCTTGGGCAATCAGCCCGGCTGGCTGCTGTCGCCATCCGGGGCTTGCGGCGCAGGCGCTGCACCGTAAGGGTCGTTGCCTTGCGGCTGCTGGGAGTAAGCATCAGGCCGCTGTGGCGCGGTTTTAGCACGCAGCTTGTCTTCTTTTTTCTTCTTTTTGGCCAGCTCGCGCTGGCGCTTTTCGTATCCGTAATTAGGTGTAGCCAAGGTGTAGGGTCTCCAAAGTGAATGGTCACTGTAACAGCTTGGTTTGTAGCCAAGCGGTTTTACCCCCTACACCGCGCCAAACGCGCGCCGCAGCGCCTGCGCCAAGTCGCGCTGCAAGTCTGGCGCGGCCTCTAAACCAATGGAAAAGCGCACCACCGTGCCCGGCTGCACCTGGGGCGACGGCTGTTGGCGCATGGCGGCCAAGTCGTAGGGCACGACCAAACTCATAGTGCCGCCCCAGCTGTAGCCAATTTTGAACAGCTGTAGCGCATCACAAAACGCATCGACTTGTGCTTGGCTATAGCGCGCATCAATCACTGCGCTGAACAGGCCGGCTGCGGCGCCTTGGCCTGCATTAGCCGCGCCGCACAACGCTTGCCAATGCGCGTGGCCAGGCGACTCGGGCAAGGCCGGATGCAGCACTTGGACGACTGGGGTTTGCTGTTGCAGCCAACCGGCCAGCGTGCGCGCTGCCATGTCGTGGGCGTGGTAGCGCAGCGCCATGCTGGGCAGTGAGCGCAGCACGGCCTCGGCATCATTGGCACCGACGCCCAAACCCAAATGCATATGCAGCTCTTGAATACGCCGGTGCAGCGCTGGCTGGCGCGTGATGACGCTGCCCATCAGCACATCGCCGCCGCCGCTGGGGTATTTGGTCAGGGCGTGGATGGAAATATCGACGCCCACGTCGTAGCTGCCATCGCCACTCAGGTCAAACGGCGCAAACGCCAACCCAGCGCCCCAGGTGTTGTCCAGCGCCGTGGTGACACCGCGCGCGCGGCACAGGCGCAGCATGGCGGGCAGGTCTGGAAATTCAAGCGTGACCGAGCCGGGAGCCTCCAGCCACACCAAGCGCGTTGCGGGGCTGATTTTGGCGGCCAAATCGGCCATGTCCATAGCGTCGTACAGCACATGGCGAATGCCAAACTGGGCCAATGTGGCCTCGGCCATCGACTGGTTGGGGCCGTAGGCGTTGTTGGGGATCAGCACTTCGTCGCCGGTGGCCAGCAGCGCCAGCGACACATTGGCAATCGCCGCCAGCCCGCTGGGCACCAGCACGCAGTGCAGACCGCCTTCCAAGGTACACAGGCGCTCTTCTAAAGTGAAAGTGGTTGGCGTGCCGTGCAGGCCGTAGGTGTAGCTGCTTTTGTCTTTCCACTGGCGCGAGCGCATGGCGGCAACGCTGGGAAAAATCACCGTCGAGGCTTTGTGTACCGCCACCACTGGCGCCGCAAAGCCCAACGGCGCTACGTAGTCATGGTGAATCAGGCGGGTGATGGGGGAAGTGGGGCCATCGTGGGGGGCAGGCAGGTGCGGGGCGAGGTCTTTCATGCGGCGATGGTAGCGCCAGCGCACTGCCGCTCACGCGGGTTTTCAGCGTGATTTATCGAGCGACTCACGCGCTGCATTACCGGCGTCGCGCGCCGCTTGGGCGGCGTCGTGTGCGGCTTGTTCGGTTTTGGCGGCGCCTTCTTCCATTTTTCGCTGCGCTGCGGCCATAGCGTCTTTGGCGTCGTCTTTGGCGTTTTCTGCCGCACGCTGGGTTTTGTCGATGGCCGAATCGAGCTTCTCGCCCACCGTGGGCTCCCTCATTTTGTCGCAGCCGGCCAAGCCCAAGGCCATGGCGCTGACGGCCAGCAAACTGGCAATGCGAAAGTTGGGAATATAAAAAGCGGTTTTTTTGATCATCGTGGGCTCCTGCAATGGGTGAATACTCTGCACTCTAGGGCTTGGCTGGCGCACTCTGGGTCAGAAATTGCCCAAGCCGCTGTAGGACGGCGCCGACAAACGACACGCTTACCTCTTTTTTCAGTTCCTCATCGATTCGTCCATGTCCACCATTTCTCGTCTGCACCGCTGGCTGCCTTTTTTGACCTGGCCTCGGCCCGATCGGCAGTTACTGCGTGGCGAGCTGTGGGCCGGTATGACGGTCGGCCTGATGCTGGTGCCGCAAGGCGTGGCCTACGCGGCTTTGGCCGGAATGCCGTTGGTGTCGGGCATTTACGCCTCGCTGCTGCCGGCCATCGTGGCGGTGCTGTGGAGTTCTTCGACGCGCTTGGGCGTGGGCCCAACAGCGTTGACCAGTTTGCTGATTGGCACCTCACTCACCGGCCTGGCCGTGCCCGGCAGTGCGCAATGGGTGGCCTTGGCGGTATGGATGGCGCTGCTATCGGGGGCATTGCAGCTGCTGCTGGGCGTGGTGCGCTTTGGCTGGCTGCTGCAACTGGTGACGTCGCCGGTGCTGGGCGGCTTTACACAGGCAGCGGCTTGGCTGATTTTGGCATCCCAACTGCCGACACTGACCGGCTTGGGCGTGCCGCTAGAGACTTTGCTGGCCGCGCCGCAGTGGTCGCACTTTGACTGGGGCGGCGCCGGCTTTGGCCTAGGCAGCGTGGCAGCGTTGGTGCTGGCCAAGCGCCAGTGGCCGCAGTTTCCAGCGGTCACCGTCGTCATAGGCGGCGCTGGCGCCTTGAGCTGGGCGCTGGGCTACGCCGAAGGCGGCGGCAAAGTGATTGGCGCTTTGCCCGCTGGATTGCCGCATTTCTATTGGCCCGGTGCGCTGCCTTGGGAAACTTTTGGCGCGTTGATCATGCCGGTGCTGGTGATTACGCTGGTGAGTTTTTTGGAGACCGCCTCCAGCGCCAAGGTCGATCACCAAAGCGGTGGCACGCGCTGGAACGAAAACCAAGACCTGATCGCCCACGGCATGGCCAAAATCAGCTCAGGGCTGTGTGGTGGCTTTACCACCAGTGCCTCGTTTTCGCGCTCGGCCATTAATTTATATGCCGGTGCGCGCACTGGCTGGGCCACCATTTTTGCCACGGCGCTGGTGCTGGTGGCCTTGCTGTGGCTGTTGCCTGCGCTGTACTACGTGCCGCAAGCGGTGCTGGCGGCGGTGGTGGTGACCGCCGTCACCGGACTCATCAAGCCCGGTATGTTCCGCCAGCTGTGGCGCATTTCGCGCATTGAGGCTTCTATCAGCGCAGCCACTTTTGCCATTACTTTGGCGACGGCGCCGCGCCTGTATTGGGGGGTGCTGGCCGGCCTGTTGGTCAATTTGAGCCATTTTTTGTACCAACGCCTGCACCCGCGCATCATTGAAGTCGGACTGCACCCCGATGGCAGTCTGCGCGACCGCCATTTGTGGCACCTGGCGCCGCTGGCGCCCGATGTGCTGGCACTGCGCATGGATGCCGAGCTGGACTTTGCCTCAGCCAGCGCGCTAGAGCGCAATTTGTCTGACCGCTTAGCCCATCTGCCCCATGTGCGCCATGTCTGTCTGTTTGCCCAGTCCATCAACCGTATTGACGTCACGGGCGTCGAAACCTTTGCCCGCATCGAAGCATTGGTGCGCTTTCATGGCAGCACGCTGCACGTCAGCGGCTTGAAGCTGCCGGTCGAACAAGTCTTGCTGCGTGCCCAAGTGCTGCGCCCCGATCAGCACCTGCGCCTATACCGCTCAGATGCGGCGGCTATCGCGGCGCTGCAAGGCGCATCAACAGAAAAGGATGGTGAAATGGGCGCTTTACCGCAGACCCAAAGCCGCCTAGGGGACAAATAAAAGTCCCTTGCACGGTTACACTTGCTCCAACTTACCCGCTTTTATTCGTGTCCCATCCCACGTCCTCCCAACCCGTCTACCTGCACGATCTACGTCTGGAAACAGCCATCGCGTTGGTAGAGCAGGCCGATGGCGTCACAGCCCCGCCCCCCGATCCTGCGCCCACGGTGTATCTGCAAACCCTCATCGACGGTTTGTGTGAGTTGTCGTTGCGCGACCCACTGACGGGGCTGGCCAATCGGCGCCATTTCCGTTCCGTGCTGGAGCGCGAAATCGACCGCGTCACGCGCTCAGGGGAAGCGGCGCTGCTGCTGATGTTGGACATTGATCACTTCAAACAAGTCAACGACACCTACGGCCATTTGGCCGGCGACCGCGTCTTGCAAGCCGTGGCGCAAACCCTCAACGCCTGTGTGCGCCCGATGGACACTTTGGCGCGTTATGGCGGCGAAGAATTTGCCGTGGTACTGCCCGCCTGCCAAGGGCCGTTTGGCCAAGCAGCCGCCGAGCGCATTCGCCGCGCCATTGAAACCACCGTGGTGCAAGTAGCACCCCACAAAAAACTGTGCGTTACCGTCAGCATTGGCGGCGCGTTTGCGCTGCAATGGGTGCGCTCTACCACCACCCTCTGGACTGACCGCGCCGACAGCCAGCTCTACCAAGCCAAAACCACTGGTCGCAACCGCATCTGCATTGAGGCCCAGCCCAATAGCACCGTCAGCGCCGAAGAAAAGAGCCTGCTGTTTGGCCCGCTCTACTCCCCGACAGACTGGGGCGACTTGCCGCCTTTACCTAGCCCCGATGGCGCCTACTGAAAGCGATGACATGAGCGACGCGTCGTCCCTGCCCCTTACCCTTGCAGCCTCTACTACAGCGACTGCAGCCACTACAGCGACTGCGGCAACTCCGGTGGCCCCGGCAGCGCCTGCACCGACCGGCCCCAGCGCCCGCATCATTGCCGTCACCAGCGGCAAAGGCGGCGTCGGCAAAACTTTTATCTCGGCCAACTTGGCCGCCGCCTTAACGCGGCGCGGCCAGCGCGTGCTGGTGTTAGACGCCGACTTGGGCCTAGCCAATCTCGACGTGATTTTGAATTTGCACCCCAAAATCACCCTGCATGACGTCTTTACCGGCAAAGCCAAACTCAAGGACGCCATCGTTGCTGCGCCAGGGGGTTTTTCGGTGTTGTTGGCCGGCTCGGGCATGGTCGAATACTCGCGTTTGACGCCGGAAGTGCGCAACGAATTTTTAAACATCATTCAACTGCTGACACCGCTGTACGACGTCATCTTGCTCGACACCGGCGCCGGCATCTCGGATGTGGTGCTGTTCTCTATCTCGCTGGCCTCTGAAGTGCTCATCGTTGCCACGCCAGAACCCACCTCGCTGACCGACGCCTACGCCGCCATCAAGGTGCTGACGGTGCAACAAAAGCGCCAACACGTGCGCATGGTGGTCAACCAAGCGGTGCGTCCGGGCGATGGCCGCGCTATCACCGGTCAATTGCAGCAGGTGCTGGACCGGTTTGTCGCCACCGAATCGGGGCGCCCGATGCGCCTGATCCACATGGGTGACATTCCTGCCGACCCCGCCGTGCGCGACGCCATCATGCGCCGCCAACTGCTGCTGCTACACACCCCGGGCTGCCCGGCGGCGCTGGCCATTTCACAACTGGCCAACAAAATCGAAGAATCGCTGCTGGTACGCGCGCCCTGAGCCGCGCGGCTGGCCCTGCCAGCGCAGGCGCATTCCAGCATGGCATTCCTGCTTCTGCTTCCGCTTCCGCTATCGCTTCCGCTATCGATCCATGTCCAAGTCGCGCAGCATCCTGACGCCTGACAACTTGGCGCTGCTGCAATGCATTGCCGAGACCGGCAGCTTTGCCGCAGCAGCGCGCCATTGGGGCTTGGTGCCCAGCGCCCTGACCTACCGGGTGCGCCAAATCGAAGACGCTTTGGACGTGCTGCTGTTTGACCGCAGCGCGCGCCAAGCCAGGCCCACCCAAGCCGGCGCCGAACTGCTGCGCGAAGGCGCCCGCCTGCTGACCGACATTGGCGCCGTCGCCTACCGCATCCAACGTGTCGCCACCGGCTGGGAGCCGCACTTCACCATTGCCGTCGACGGCCCCATCTCGCCCCATGCCATGCTCGATTTGGCCGATGCTTTCTACAGCCAAGCACCGCCGACCCAACTGAAACTGCGCGATGAAATTTTGACTGGCACGCTAGAGGCGCTGATCAGCGGCCGCGCCGACTTGGCGATTGGCGTCTCGGTCAACACCTCCAGCGCAGCCGGCTTGCAGCAAGACGTGCTGGGCGAAATTGATTTTGTTTTTGTCGTGGCACCACAGCACCCCTTGGCCCAAGCACCCGAGCCGCTGAGCGATGCCAGCTTGCTGCTGCACCGCGCCATTGCAGTGGCCGACTCGGCCCAAGGCAGTGGCGTCAGCATGGGGCTGCTCAATGGCCAGCCGGTGTTCACCGTCGGCTCGATGCGCGCCAAGCTGCAAGCGCAGCTGCGCGGTCTGGGCTGCGGATTTTTGCCCGAGCCGATGGCGCGCCCGTATCTGGCCGCAGGCCTGTTGGTCAGCCGACAACTGGCGCGGCCCATTGGCAGCATTCGCCTGCATTACGTCTGGAACCGCACCCCCGCCACCCAAGGCGGGCGCGCCCTGCAATGGTGGCTGGCACAACTGCAACACCCCACCACCCGCGCCGCCTTGCTCAACCACTACCATTTTTAGAGCGCTGCACCCACGCAAAATGCAGCAACGCCGCTACTGTTTTCTTCTCAACAGCCAGCGCTAGGCGTGTAGAGTGGCCCTGTTTACTTTTTCTACACAGAGACACTCCCCGAAAGGCCTTCCATGCCCCCGCGCACTCCTGCTACTGCTCCAGCACCCCGTCCCCGACGCACCCGCACCACCAGCACTGCCGGCACCCCAAGTCTCTCCAGCACCCCGCGCCACTTCGCCATCATTGGCGCCGGCATGGCCGGCATCGCCTGCGCCCGCACGCTGGTCAAAGCCGGCCACCAAGTGACGGTGTTTGAAAAAGCCGCTCAGGTGGGCGGCCGCACCGCCAGCTGCGACACCCCACACGGCAGCTTTGATGCAGGCACCCAATACTTCACCGTGCGCGACGACCGTTTTGCCCAAGCGCTGGCCACCGTGCCGGGCGTGTGCCGTCCGTGGAGCGCCAACGCCGTGCGCGTACTCGATGCCGCTGGCCGCGTCGCCTCGGCCAGCCAGCCGCCCAACGAAGCGCACTGGGTGGCCTGCCCCGGCATGGACGCCTTGGCCACCACCTGGGCCCAGCCGCTAGCGCAAGCCGGGCAACTGCACACCAACACCCGCGTGGTCTGTATCGAGCGCGACCGGCTCCAGCCCAGCGGCTGGCAACTGAGCAGCGAAAACGCCATCGGCGAGCAACAGGTCTACGCTGGCTTTGACGCGGTATTGCTGGCGCTGCCCGGGCCGTCAGCGCGTGCGCTGATGGTGTCGTCCGACTTGCACTCCCCCCTTATCGACACCATGGCCAACGCCACCATGGCGGCCTGCTGGTCGCTGATGCTGGCCTTTCCGCAAGCGATTGGCCCCGGCCTGACCACGCTGGGCCCGCAGTGGAATGCCGCGCGCAGCACGCACCACCGCATTGCCTGGCTGGCACGCGAGTCATCCAAACCGCAGCGCAGCAGCCTAGAGCGCTGGACGGTGCAGGCCAGCCCCGCGTGGTCAGAAGAGCACCTTGAAGACAACCCCACGCGCATCCAAGACAAGCTGCTCAAAGCCTTTTCTGAAGTCACCGGCATCCGCGCCGCGCCCAGCTTTGTCCAAGTGCGCCGCTGGCGCTATGCCCAAACTTTGCAGCCGCTGGGCCAAACCCACCTGTGGGACGCCGACGCACAACTGGGCGCCTGCGGCGACTGGTGCTTGGGCCATCGGCTAGAAGACGCCTTCATCTCCGGACTGGAACTGGCCCTCGCTGTCGCATGAGCGCAGGCACGGGCTACGTTGGCCGCTTTGCGCCGTCACCCACCGGGCCGCTGCACGCGGGCTCGTTGGTGGCGGCGCTGGCCAGCTGGCTGGACGCCCGCGCTTTTAACCACGGCTGGGGCGGCGCCAGCGGGCGCTGGCTGGTGCGCATTGAAGATGTCGACGCCCCGCGCTGCACCCCCGGCGCGGGCGAATACATCTTGGCGCAGCTGGCCACCTGCGGCCTGCTGCCCGACGAGGCACCGCTGTGGCAATCGACCCGCACCAGCGCCTACCAAGGCGCGCTCGACA
The DNA here is from genome assembly GCA_017988165.1 of Giesbergeria sp. Lineage (GTDB taxonomy): Bacteria > Pseudomonadota > Gammaproteobacteria > Burkholderiales > Burkholderiaceae_C > Simplicispira. The sequence continues at coordinate 18,160 of JAGNSH010000017.1, forward strand.
CCCTGCTACAGCAATCCCTGGCCTACCCCTGCGCCTGCTCGCGCAAAGACATTGCGCAGACCCACGCCGCGCAAGGCCACGCCCACCAACGCCACATCGAGCGCCCCTACCCCGGCACCTGCCGCAACGGCCTGCACGGGCGCAGCGCACGCGCTTGGCGCTTCAATACCACCGATTTTTGGTCAAAACAGGCTCTAGCCCTTACGCAGCAAGCGCTAGTAGCTATCAATAAAGAAGCATCATCCAAGCTCTGCTGGCACGACCGGCGCTTGGGCGCGCAGCAGCAAGACGTGGTGCATAGCGTGGGCGACTTTGTGCTGCGCCGGGCGGATGGCTTGTGGGCCTACCAACTGGCCGTGGTGGTGGACGACGCCGCGCAAGGCATCACCCACGTAGTGCGCGGCGAAGACTTGGCCGACAACACGCCGCGCCAAATTTTGCTGCAGCAAGCGCTGGGCGTGGCCACGCCGCATTACCTGCACACCCCCTTGGTACGCGCTGGTGATGGCGAAAAACTGTCCAAACAGCACGGTGCGCCAGCGCTTGATTTACAACAACCCCTCGTCGCCTTAAACGCCGCCGCTGCCACGCTGGGCCTGCCGCAACCGTTACCGTTACTATCTGCGTCCAGCCTTTCGCTGTCTGATGCCTTGGCGCTGTGGGTCAGCGCTTGGAGGCATCTCTACAATCACCCACTGTGACTGAATTCGCTTTGCCCCCACTTTCTTGCACCGCGCCCCCCATCCCCGCCAGTGCCAGCCCTGTTGCTGGCACGGCACCGGCTGGCGTGGCCTACCCCAAAACCATCAAAAGCTTTGTGCGCCGCGCCGGGCGCACCACCAGCGGCCAAGCCAAAGCGTTTGAAGACTTGGGGCCGCGCTTTGTCCTGCCCTACACCGGACAAGCGCTCAATGCCACTGCCGCCTTTGGCCGCGCCGCGCCGCTGATTTTAGAAATTGGCTTTGGCATGGGCGAGGCCACCGCCCACATTGCACGCGTGCGCCCGGGCGACAACTTTTTGTGCTGCGAAGTGCATGAGCCCGGTGTGGGCGCGCTGCTTAAACGCTTGGGCGAGCAAGGCCAAACCAACGTGCGCATCTTGGCGCACGACGCGGTCGAAGTCATCGACCAGATGCTGGCACCGGCCAGCTTGGACGGCATCCACATCTTTTTTCCCGACCCGTGGCACAAAAAAAAGCACAACAAACGCCGCCTGATCCAAGCGCCCTTGGTGGCCAAGCTGGCTGCGCGCCTCAAACCCGGCGGCTACTTGCACTGCGCCACCGACTGGCAGCCCTATGCCGAGCAAATACTGCAAGTGCTGTCCGATGAGCCTTTGTTGACCAACAGCAGCCAAAACGCTGATGGCTACGCGCCCCAGCCCGACTACCGCCCGCTCACCAAGTTTGAAAACCGTGGCCTGCGCTTGGGCCACGGCGTTTGGGATGTCGTCTTTGTCCGCGCCGCCTGATGCCCCGAGCCGGCGCCACCACCCCCTCGCCATGAAACCCATTTTGCAAAATCTGGTCGAAATGACCGGGCACCGCGACTACTTGCGGCTTGAGGTCTCGGTGCTGTCCACACTGCAACAGCTCTCTGGCATCTTAGAAGCGCGCGCGCTAGAGGTTTTTTTGCTCAACGGCCTGCGCTACACCCGGCCACGCACCTGGATGCAAGATGGGCAATGGACGTCGACCGAATCCGAAGCCGCCGCCGACCCACAGCGCCAACTGCTTGATCAGCTGCCCGATTTGCAGCACTGCATTCAAGAGCGCCTGGCCCACACCTGCACCGCCCTCGCCAAAGGCCGCCATACGCTGTGGCTGCCGGTGTGGATGCACGACCAAGTCAGCACCTGCCTAGAAATTACCCAGACGCGCGCGTTTTCAGCGCACCGGCTTGAAGTGCTCACGGCCATCTTCAACGTCTACCAAAACTACCAAAGCCTGCTGGACTACAGCGAGCGCGACGCCCTGACTGGCCTGTTTAACCGCAAAACCTTTGACGATCAGTTTGCGCGCCACGCCGGCATCGAAAGCGGCGCGCCCGAGGGCGATCGCCAGCAATGGCTGGCCGTGATCGACATCGACCACTTCAAACAAGTCAACGACCGCTTTGGCCACCTGTATGGCGACGAAGTGCTGATTTTGATGGCCAATATTTTGCGCAGCTCGTTTCGCAGCCACGACCGAATTTTTCGCTTTGGCGGCGAAGAATTTGTGGTGCTGCTGCGCTCAACGTCGCTGGAGACAGCGCACAAAGTCTTCAACCGCTTTCGCCAAGCGGTGGAGGAATACAACTTTCCACAGGTCGGGCGCATCACGGCAAGCGTCGGCTTTGTCTCGACTGCCGCCAATACGCCGGTCGAAATTTTGGGCCAAGCCGACCAAGCGCTGTATTTCGCCAAAGAAAATGGCCGCAACCAAGTGCGTTTTTATGACGACTTGGTCGCCAGCGGCGACTTGCAGGCGCGTATCAGCAACGAAGATATCGAGCTGTTTTAGAGCTTCTGCGCCACCCAGCCGGCCACCGAGGCCAGCGCCGCTGGCAAACCCGCCGGGTTGGTGCCGCCGGCCATCGCCATATCGGCCTTGCCGCCGCCTTTGCCGCCCACTTGTTGGGCGACAAAGTTGACCAGCTCGCCGGCCTTGACCTTGGCAACGGCATCGGGCGTCACGCCGGCGGCTATTTGCACCTTGTCGCCATCGACCGTGGCCAGCACGATGGCAGCGCTTTTGAGCTTGTCTTTGAGCTTGTCCATCGTCTCGCGCAGCGTCTTGGCGTCGGCACCGTCGAGGCGCACCGCCAGCACTTTCAAACCACCGACATCGACCGCTTGGTCAAGCAGGCCATCGCCTTGCGACGAGGCCAGCTTGCCCTTCAAAGCGGCGACGTCTTTTTCCAGCGCCTTGACCTGCTCCAGCACTTGGCCGACGCGGCCAGTGATGTCTGCCGTCGGCGCTTTCAGCACGCCAGCGACTTGGGCGACGGTGC
>JAGNSH010000102.1 GCA_017988165.1 Giesbergeria sp.
TGAAACGACTTCGCGCCGATGATAGTGCGGGTTCCCGTGTGAAAGTAGGTCATCGTCAGGCTCTTAATAGCCCACACCAGCCCCGCTCAGCAATGAGCGGGGCTTTTGTGCGTCTGGGGTACTAATAGCCAATAATCGATAGGCAATAAAAAACTGGCTTCCTATTTGATGCGGCCAGTTTTTAAATGCTATGTGCTATTTATTCCCCCAAATACACCGCGCCATCGACAAACACCTTGAGTTCCCGGTGCCCAAAGGGCGTCCACGTCTCGTTATTGGTCAGTGGTGCGGTGACGATAATCGCCACCTGGTCGTTGGGTGAGGTTTGGGTCGCAAAATCAACGTGCAAATCTTCGTCGGCCAGCTGCGCTGCGGCAAATGGGTGACGGCGCTCTAAATAAAACAGGTGGGTCGAGGCGTGCGCCCACAGCGCTTGCCCGTTCGACAGCAAAAAATTAAAGGTGCCGTGCGGCGCAATCTGCGCTGACAGTTCGCGCAGCGTCAACGTCAGCTCGCTGATGCTGGGCACTTGGGCGTGGGATTTGGCCAGTTCTTGCATGATCCAGCAAAAGGCGTGCTCGCTGTCGGTGGCGCCCACCGGGCGAAAACTGCCGTGCAGGCGTGGGCGAAAATCTTTTAAATCGCCGTTGTGTGCAAATACCCAATAGTGGCCCCACAGTTCGCGCACAAAGGGATGGCAATTTTGCAGAGCAATCGCGCCTTGGGTGGCTTTACGGATATGCGAGATGACGTTGCAGCTCTGAATCGGGTAGCGGCGAATCAAATCGGCTACCGGCGAATCGAGTGCGCGTTGGTGGTCAACGAAGTGACGCACGCCCTTGTCTTCAAAAAATGCAATCCCCCAGCCGTCGCTGTGGTCGCCGGTGTGGCCGGCGCGTTGGGCAAAACCGGTAAAGCTGAAGGTGACGTCGGTGGGCGTATTGCAGTTCATCCCCAAAAGTTGGCACATGGCAGATTAGTCCGTGGATTTGGCTAGAAAAAATAAAAATTTACATCGGCGCGCCAGCGGCACACGCCGGGCAAATGCAGCGCTGACCGCGTTCTGCTGTCGGTATCGCCGCCAAGGTTTGCGGCGCAATGCGGCTGTCCATGCACCAGCAGGGCGTTGAGCTGGGCGTTTGGGCCATGGCGCACTGATTGGCTTGGCCGCACAGCGGGCAGTGGCCAGTGTCGATGGAGGATGGGGGCTTGGTGGTTATCGTTGTCGTTGGCGTTGTCATCTGCGCAGTGTATGGCCGCGTGAGCGCACAGCAACAAAAATGGCACCCGCAGGTGCCATTGAGAGTCAAAACTGCCTCTAGCCCTTTAGATATATGCGCTAGTAGCTATTAAAACAATAGCAATTAACAGCTATCGTAGGTTGGGTTGTACCCAACCCAACATCTCTAATTAAGCCGCCGCTTTAACTTTCAGACGCCAAGCGTGCAGCAGCGGCTCGGTGTAGCCGCTGGGCTGCACCAAGCCCTTGAACACCAATTCGCACGCCGCTTTGTAGGCCGACGAGGTTTCAAAGTTACCCGCCATCGGCTGGTACAACAGATCGCCGGCGTTTTGGCCATCCACCACGGCGGCCATGCGCTCGAAGGTTTCTTTGACTTGGGCTTCGGTGACCACGCCGTGCAGCAGCCAGTTGGCCATGTGCTGGCTGGAGATGCGCAGCGTGGCGCGGTCTTCCATCAGGCCGACGTTGTGGATGTCAGGCACTTTGGAGCAGCCCACGCCTTGGTCCACCCAGCGCACCACGTAGCCCAAGATGCCTTGGGCGTTGTTGTCCAGCTCTTGCTGTTTTTCGGCGTCCGACCAGTTCGGCGCGGCGGTGACGGGAATGGTCAACAGGCCGGTCAGCAGGTCGTCGCGCACGGCGTTGAAGTCGGTTTTTTCCAGCTCAATTTGGATGTCGCTGACTTTGACTTGGTGGTAGTGCAGCGCGTGCAGCGTGGCGCCTGTCGGGCTGGGCACCCAGGCGGTGTTGGCGCCGGCTTTGGGGTGGGCAATTTTTTGCTCCAGCATGGCGGCCATCAGGTCGGGCATGGCCCACATGCCTTTGCCAATTTGCGCCTTGCCGCGCAGACCGCATTCCAAGCCAACCAGCACGTTGTTGCGCTCATACGACTGAATCCACGCGCTGGTTTTCATGTCGCCCTTGCGAATCATCGGGCCGGCTTGCATGGCGCTGTGCATCTCGTCGCCGGTGCGGTCCAAAAAGCCGGTGTTGATGAAGGCGACCCGGCTGGCGGCGGCGCCAATGCAGGCTTTCAGGTTGACCGAGGTGCGGCGCTCTTCGTCCATGATGCCGAGTTTGACGGTGCTGTCAGGCAAGCCCAGCAGCTGCTCAACCCGGCCAAACAGCTCGCTGGCAAACGCCACTTCGGCGGGGCCGTGCATCTTCGGCTTGACGATGTACACCGAGCCTTTGCGCGAGTTGCGCAGACCATTGGCACCATGCCCTTGCAGGTCGTGCAGCGCAATCGCCGTGGTGACGACCGCGTCCATGATGCCTTCGGGGATTTCGCGCTGCGCGCCCTGCGCGTCGGTGTAGAGGATGGCCGGGTTGGTCATCAGGTGGCCGACGTTGCGCAAGAACATCAGCGAGCGGCCATGCAGGCGTACTTCACCGCTGCCGCTGGCTGCCGTGTAAACGCGGTCAGCGTTCAGGCCGCGCGTCAGTTGCTTGCCGCCTTTGTCGAAGGACTCGGTCAGCGTGCCCTTCAAAATGCCCAGCCAGTTGCTGTAGCCCAGCAGCTTGTCGTCGGCGTCCACGGCGGCGACGGAGTCTTCCAAATCCAAAATAGTTGACAGCGCCGATTCGATCACCAAGTCAGACACGCCGGCGGCGTCGCTGGCACCAATCGTCGTCGCGCGGTTGATGATGATGTCGATATGCAAGCCGTGGTGTACCAACAGCACCGACGTCGGTGCGGCGGCGTCGCCTTGGTAGCCGACCAGTTGGGTGTTGTCTTTCAGGGCGCTGGTTGCGCCGCCTTGCAGGGTGACGACCAATTGGCCGCCTTCAACGCGGTAGCCGGTGGCATCTTGGTGCGAGCCACTGGCCAGCGGCGCGGCTTGGTCGAGCAAATTGCGGGCAAAAGCGATGACTTTGGCGCCGCGTTTGTCGTTGTAGCCGGGGCCTTTGGCGCAGCCGTCGGCTTCAGAAATCGCGTCGGTGCCGTACAGCGCGTCATACAGGCTGCCCCAGCGCGCGTTGGCGGCGTTCAGGGCGTAGCGGGCGTTCAAAATCGGTACCACCAGTTGTGGGCCGGCTTGCACCGCCAGCTCATCATCGACGTTGGCGGTGGTGGTTTGCACGCCCTCGGGCACCGGCACCAAGTAGCCAACGGTGCTCAAAAAGCTGCGGTACGCCGCCATGTCAGTGATCGGGCCGGGGTGGGCTTGGTGCCAGGTGTCCAGCTCGGTTTGCAGGCGGTCGCGCTCGGCCAGCAGGGCGATGTTGCGCGGTGCCAGGTCGGCGACGATGGCGTCAAAGCCTTGCCAAAAAGCGGCGCTGTCGATGCCGGTGCCGGGTAGCACTTGCTCGTTGATGAAGCAGTGCAGAACGTCGGCCACTTGCAGGCGATGGACGGGGGTGCGTGTGGTCATGTGAAAAGCCTTCAAAAATAAAAAGAACAAAAAAGGGGGAAAAGTCGAAAAAACCGGTTTTCGCACTTTGTGCGCTTGCCAGCCACTGTATTCGATTTGAATAACAGCATAAAGAGCTTGAAAAACAGTAAACCTGTGACTTTCGTAGATGTAATTGGGGCTGGCAAGGCGGCATTGCTGCTACAGACATTGGCGGTAGCAGTTTTATTTTGATAGCTGCAAGCGCTTATAAACAGGACGATTCAGTATGTTTTGTGTTTGAAACTGTTTAAATACGTGCGCTTATAGCTATCAAATAAATAGTGCATCTGCCTTGACAACACGGCTGCCAACAGGGCTGGCGTGTTGCGCACGTGTGGCCCGGCGCGTGCTTGGCTAGACTGCTTGCTTGGAAGGAAACCCACCATGCACATCATTGAATCGATTGCCCAGCAGGCCGGTGCTATGGCCGCGCTGCGGCGCGACCTGCACGCCCACCCCGAGCTGCGCTTTGAAGAAAACCGCACCGCCGATATCGTGGCGTGCCAGCTGACCGACTGGGGCATTGCCATCCACCGCGGGCTGGGCACCACCGGCGTGGTCGGCATTGTCCACGGGCGCGATGGCGGCGCTTGTGGCCGCTCTGTCGGGCTGCGCGCCGACATGGACGCGCTGCCGATGACCGAGAGCAACACCTTTGCTCACGCCAGCCGCCATCCCGGAAAAATGCACGCCTGCGGCCACGACGGCCACACCGCCACGCTGCTGGCGGCGGCGCAGTATTGGGCCGAAAAGCCAGAAAACCGCGACTTTGACGGCACGGTGTATTTGATTTTTCAGCCCGCCGAAGAAGGCGGCGGCGGCGCGCGCGAGATGATGCAAGACGGCCTGTTCACGCTGTTTCCGATGCAAGCGGTGTTTGGAATGCACAACTGGCCGGGCATGGCGCTGGGCCAGATGGCGGTCAGCGCTGGGCCGGTGATGGCGTCGAGTAACGAATTCAAAATCACCATCCACGGCAAAGGCGGCCACGCGGCCATGCCGCACACCGGCGTTGACCCGGTGCCAATTGCCTGCCAAATAGTGCTGGCGTTGCAAACCATCATCACGCGCAATAAAAAGCCGGTGGATGCGGGCGTGATCTCGGTGACGATGATCAATGCCGGCGGGGCCACCAACGTCGTGCCCGACCGCTGCCAGCTGCAAGGCACGGTGCGCACCTTCAGCATCGACGTGCTGGATTTGATCGAGCGCCGAATGCGCCAAGTAGCCGAGCATATTTGCGCCGCGCACGAGGCCACTTGCGATTTTGAATTTGTGCGCAACTACCCGCCGACCATCAACAGCGCGCCTGAAGCGGCGCTGGCGCGCCAAGTGATGCAAAGCATCGTCGGCGCAGACAACGTGGTCGAGCAAGAGCCGACCATGGGTGCTGAAGACTTTGCCTTCATGCTGCAAGCCAAGCCTGGCGCGTACTGCTTTATTGCCAACGGTGATGGCGCGCACCGCAGCCTCGGCCACGGCGGCGGGCCGTGTACCTTGCACAACCCCAGTTACGACTTCAACGACGCGCTGATTCCGTTGGGCGCCACCTACTGGGTGCGGCTGGCGCAGGCGTGGTTGGCGCGCGCTTGAGGTCAGCCGTGTGTCGCCTAGGCATCAGCGCTGAGGCGGCTGGTGGCCCGTATTGCTGGGTGCTGGCCGTAAGATGGAAAATTTTGTCCAAGGAGCATTTCCCATGTCCGATTTGAGCGCTAGTTTTGAAGCCGCTGTTGCCAACTCGAAAAACCTCAGCGAGCGCCCTGACAACGTAACCTTGCTGAAGATGTACGCCCTGTACAAGCAAGCCAGCGCTGGCGACAACGCCGAAAAAAAACCCGGCTTTACCGAAGTAGTCGAGCGCGCCAAGTGGGACGCTTGGAACAAGCTCAAGGGCACCGCCGCCGACGCGGCCAAACAGCAGTACATCGACTTGGTGGCCGAACTGAGCTGAACTGAGCTGAAGGGCACCGCGATAAACCTATACAGTGGCAGTCTTAGGTACGTAAAGTACTTTTTTCCCAAGGACGCACCATGCTCTATAAGTTCAAATCCCGCTCCACTGCCGACCTGATTTTGTTGGAGCCCCACGGACGCAGGCTGTTGCAGCTTATTGGTAAAGAAACTGGCCCGACCGGCATCGTCACCGTGGCGCAAATTCCGGCGGCACTGGCTGCGCTGGAGGCGGCTGTGCTGGACGACGATCGCCGCCTTGCCGCCCGGGCGAAAGAGAAAAAAACGCTGTCCCATGCGCAAGAGGACGATGTCGACGATGCCGACACCCAAGGCGACAGCGTGAGCCTGCACCAGCGCGCAGCGCCATTCATTGAGATGCTGCGCCGCAGCGCCGAGGGTGGCCACGATGTGGTCTGGGGCGCCTGAGCGATAGCCCAAGGCCCGCGCAGCCCGGCGAGCCAGCATAAAAAAACCGCCGCTCTGGGTAGCAACCCAGATGCGGCGGTTTTTTTGTTTGCGGCTAATGAGCGGTTTGATTAGCCGTTTGATCAGCGGTAGCTGCGCGCGTCTTCAATCACTTTGCCGTCGTTGGGCAGACTGCCCGGCGCGACCAGTTCGACTTCACCGCGCAGTTTGGTGACTTCGCGGATGGCGTCTTGCAGGCGCTCGGCCAAGCCGGACGAGGTTTCGGTGGTTTCGACCTGCAAAATCATTTGATCGTTGGCCATTTCGCCGGTGACCACCAAGCGCGCGCGCTTGACCTGCGGAAAGCGTGCCGCAATGCTGGCCACTTGGCCGGGGTGGACAAACATACCGCGCACCTTGGTGGTTTGGTCGGCGCGGCCTAGCCAGCCCTTGATGCGTACGTTGGTGCGACCGGTGGGGCACTGGCCAGGCAAGATGGCCGACAGGTCGCCCGTGCCAAAGCGGATTAACGGGTAGTCGGGGTTGAGTGTGGTCACCACCAGTTCGCCGACTTCACCTTCGGGCACCGGGTCGCCCGTGCCGGGGCGCACGATTTCGACAATCACGTGCTCGTCCAGCACCAAGCCCTCGCGGGCCGAGGTTTCGTAGGCAATCAGGCCCAAATCGGCGGTGCCGTAGCACTGGTAGCCAGCCACGCCGCGCTCGGCAAACCAGTCACGCAGCGAAGGCGGAAAGGCTTCGGCTGACAGCAGCGCTTTGGTCAGGCTGGGCAGCGGTTGCTTGAGTTCGGCGGCTTTGTCCAAAATCAATTTCAAAAAGCTGGGCGTGCCGATGTAGCCTGCCGGGCGCAACTCAGCCATGGCTTGGACTTGTTGTTCGGTTTGGCCGGTGCCGCCGGGGAACACGGTGCAGCCCAGCGCGTGGGCGCCGTTTTCCATCATCGAGCCAGCGGGCACAAAGTGGTAGCTAAAGCTGTTGTGGGCCAAGTCGCCAGCACGAAAACCGGCCGCGTACAGCGCGCGTGCCATGCGCCAGTAGTCGCCGCGGATGCCTTCGGGCTCGTAAATCGGGCCGGGGCTGCAAAAAACGCGCGGCATGGCAGCACCAAAACCCATGGTGGCAAAGCCGCCAAAGGCGTTGTCGGCGCGCTGTGCCTGCTGGCGCTCTTGCAGCTGGTATTTGCGCGTGACGGGCAGGGTGGCCAGAGCGGCGCGGCTGTTGATGCTGGCTGGGTCGAT
>JAGNSH010000103.1 GCA_017988165.1 Giesbergeria sp.
CCGCGTGCGCTGCTAGAGCGCGCCGGTGCCAATGTGCCCGGCCTGCTGGCCGCCGCAGAAGCGGCCGTCAAGCGCTTGCCGCAAGTTACCGGGCAAGATCAAGTCCAAGGCAGCCAAGAACTGGCGCGCGTGCTGCAAGCGACCGAAAAAGAAGCCATCAAACGCGGTGACGAATACGTTGCCAGCGAGCTGTTTTTGCTGGCGCTGATCGACAGCAAAGGCGACGCGGGCAAGCTGGTGCAAAGCAATGGCCTGAGCCGCAAGAGCCTAGAAACCGCGATTGACGCGGTGCGCGGCGGCCAGCGCATGGACAGCCCCGAGGCCGAGGGCCAGCGCGAGGCGTTGAAAAAATACTGCATGGATCTCACCGAGCGCGCCCGCGCCGGCAAGCTCGACCCGGTGATTGGCCGTGACGACGAAATCCGCCGTGCCATCCAGGTATTGCAGCGGCGCACCAAAAACAACCCGGTGCTGATTGGCGAGCCGGGCGTAGGCAAAACGGCGATTGTCGAAGGGCTGGCGCAGCGCATCGTCGCTGGCGAAGTGCCCGACTCGCTCAAAGGTAAGCGCGTGCTGTCGCTGGACATGGCGGCGCTGCTGGCCGGGGCCAAGTTTCGCGGCGAGTTTGAAGAGCGCCTCAAAACCGTGCTGAGCGAGTTGGCCAAGGACGAGGGCCAAACCATCGTCTTTATCGACGAGCTGCACACCATGGTCGGCGCTGGCAAGGGCGAAGGCGCGATGGACGCCGGCAATATGCTGAAACCGGCGCTGGCGCGCGGCGAGCTGCACTGCGTCGGCGCCACGACGCTGGACGAGTACCGCAAATACATCGAAAAAGACGCGGCGCTGGAGCGGCGTTTTCAAAAAATCATCGTCGGCGAGCCGACGGTGGAGGCCACCATTGCCATCTTGCGCGGCTTGCAAGAAAAATACGAAAAGCACCACGGCGTGCAGATTACCGACCCGGCCATCGTCGCCGCCGCCGAGCTGAGTCACCGCTACATCACCGACCGCTTTTTGCCCGACAAGGCGATTGACCTGATTGACGAAGCGGCGGCCAAAATCAAAATCGAAATCGACTCCAAGCCCGAGGTGATGGACAAGCTCGATCGCCGCCTGATTCAGCTGCAAATTGAGCGCGAAGCGGTGCGCCGCGAAAAGGATGAAGCCTCGCAAAAGCGCTTGGAGCTGATCGAAGAAGAAATCATCAAGCTGAAAAAAGAAATCTCCGACATGGACGAAATTTGGCAGGCCGAAAAAGCGCAAGCGCTCGGCTCCAAAGACGTGATGGAAGAGATTGACCACATCAACCAGCAAATTGAAGAGCTGACGCGCAAGGGCGACTTCAACCGCGTCGCCGAGCTGCAATACGGCAAGCTGCCCGAGCTGAAAAAGCGCCTGAGCCAGGCGCAAGACAGCGAGGCCCATAAAACCGCCGACCACGCGCCGCGCCTGCTGCGCACCCAAGTCGGCGCCGAAGAAATTGCCGAAGTGGTCAGCCGCGCCACGGGCATTCCGGTGTCGAAAATGATGCAGGGCGAGCGCGACAAGTTGTTGGTGATGGAGGACAAACTGCACCAGCGCGTCGTCGGCCAAGACGAGGCGATTGCTGCGGTGGCCAATGCGATTCGCCGCTCGCGCTCGGGTTTGTCTGACCCGAACCGGCCCACTGGCAGCTTTTTGTTTCTTGGCCCCACGGGCGTCGGCAAAACCGAGCTGTGCAAGGCGCTGGCGGGCTTTTTGTTTGACAGCGAAGACCACCTGATCCGCGTCGATATGAGCGAATTTATGGAAAAGCACTCGGTGGCGCGCTTGATTGGCGCGCCGCCGGGCTATGTTGGCTACGAAGAAGGCGGCTATTTGACCGAGGCGGTGCGCCGCAAACCGTATTCGGTGCTGCTGCTGGACGAGGTCGAAAAAGCCCACCCCGACGTGTTTAACGTGCTCTTGCAAGTGCTGGACGATGGCCGCTTGACCGATGGCCAAGGGCGCACGGTGGACTTTAAAAACACCGTGATCGTCATGACCAGCAACATTGGATCGCACCTGATCCAGGCGATGGTCGGGCAAGACGCCGAGGACATTAAGGAGGCGGTGTGGGGGGAACTTAAAAACCATTTCCGCCCCGAATTCTTGAACCGGATCGACGAGACGGTGGTGTTTCACTCGCTCGACGCCAAGCACATCGAGTCGATTGCCCACATCCAGCTGCAATTGCTGCAAGGGCGGTTGGCCAAGATGGACTTGCAGTTGCAGGTCTCGCCGGCTGCGCTGGCCGAGTTGGCCAAGGTGGGCTTTGATCCGGTGTACGGCGCGCGGCCTTTGAAGCGGGCGATTCAGCAGCGCATTGAAAACCCGCTGTCCAAGTTGCTGCTGGAAGGGCGCTATCCGCCCAAGAGTACGATTGCGGTGGAGGTCGATCCGGTGCTGGCGCCGGGCGTTTTCCACTTTAATCCCCTTTAATTTACGTTGACCATGCTGCGCCAGAGCAATCTGGCGTATTAAAAATGATAGCTGCTAGCGCTTACTGCATAAGGGCTAGCAGCCTTTTTGGCTTAAAAAGCCGCGCAAAGGACTGTTTTGAATGATGTTGCTGCGGGCCTGACCCGCTGGTTGGTGCGGGCGCTGTTGTTCGTCTCTGGCGTGGTGCTGTTTTTGAGCCTGCTGGCGGCTGCGCTGCTGTTGGGGCTGGTGTGGGCACTGCGCGCACTGTGGGCGCGCCTGAGTGGGCGCCCCAGCGTGCCGTGGGTGATGCGCTTTGACCCGCGCGACAGCTGGAGCACGGTGTACCGCAGCCAAGCGCGCAAAACTTCTGGCCGCAGCGCTGGCGACGTCGATAGCCCGCTCAAGCCGGGTCGGCGTATGCACGTGTTGCCCGGCGCCGACGAGGTGGTGGACGTGCAGCCGCGCGCGCCGCGCCAGACGTATTGAGCTGGCGCGCATGACGACCGCTGCCGAACTTCGTGCCCTGTTTGACGTTCAGCACGCGGCCAGCCGCCAGCAGGTCGAGGTGCCGCTGCTGCTGCGGCGCGAGCGCTTGTTGCGGATGCGCAAATTGCTCGATGAGCACGCGCCGGCACTGGCGGCGGCGGTGGAGGCCGACTTTGGTGTGCGCTCGCCGCGCCTGACGGAAGTGGCCGATTTTTTTATGCTGCGCAGCCTGATCAAGCACACGCTGGCGCATTTGGCGCGCTGGAGTCGGCCGCACAAGGTGCGCACGCCCTTGCATATGCAGCCGGCCCACGCTTGGGTGCAGCGCCAGCCGCTGGGCGTGGTTGGGGTGATTGCGCCGTGGAATTACCCGATTCAGCTGGCGCTGGCGCCGGCCATCACGGCGTTGGCGGCAGGCAACCGCGTGATGATTAAACCCAGCGAGTTAACGCCCCACACCTCGGCCCAACTGGCCTTGTTACTGGGGCAGTTTTTTGCCGCCGACGAACTGTGCGTGGTGCAGGGCGATGCCCAGGTGGCCAGCGATTTTGCGGCGCTGGCGTTTGATCATTTGGTGTTTACCGGCTCGACGGCGGTGGGGCGCAAAGTAGCGCAGGCCGCCGCCGCCAATCTGACGCCGACGACGCTGGAGCTGGGCGGCAAGTCGCCGTGCATTGTGGCCACCGATGTCGATATGCCCGCAGCGGCGCTCAAAATTGCCCACGGCAAACTGTTCAACGCTGGCCAGACCTGCATTGCGCCCGACTATGTGTTGCTGCCCCAGGGCAGCGAGGCGGCTTTTGTGCAGGCCTACCGGGCGGCGGTGGCGCAGTTGTTTCCGTACATCACCGGCAACCCGGACTACGCTTCGCTGATTAGCCAGCGCCACTTGGCGCGCTTGCGCCAGATGCTGGAGCAAGCCCAAGCGCAGGGCGCCCAAGTGCTCAGCATGGACTCGGCGCCGGGTGCGGCGGCGGCCTTGGGCGGCGCCACGCTCGATGGCCCCACCAGCCGGCAGATGGCGCCGACACTGGTGCTGGGCATCACCGCGCAAATGCAGCCAATGGCGCTGATGCAAGAAGAAATTTTTGGCCCGATTCTGCCGGTGCTGCTCTACCAGCATTTGGACGAAGCCATCGCCCACATCAACGCTGGGCCGCGCCCGTTGGCGCTGTACTGGTTTGGCAGTGATGCAGCGGTGCAGCAAGAGGTGCTGGCGCGCACCGTCAGTGGCGGGGTGACGCTCAACGACACGCTCTTGCACATTGCGCACGAGAATTTGCCGTTTGGCGGCGTCGGCGACAGTGGCTGGGGCGCCTACCACGCCGAAGCGGGCTTTTTGCGCTTTTGCCACCAAAAAGCGGTTTTTGCGCCCTCGCGCTGGGCCATGGGCTGGTTGCTGTATCCGCCCTATGGCGCGCGCTTTGAGCGCGTTATGCAGCTGCTGCGGCGCTGGGCGTGAGCAGCGAGGCTATGGCCTCGCGCAACTCGCAGGACGAGACTGGCTTGTGCAGCAGCAGCGCGGCGGTGGACTGGGCGTCGCGCAGGCGTTGGGGCGAGGTGTCGCCGGTCAAGATGATGGCGGCAATGTGGCTCCCCCAGTGGCTGCGCAGCGCTTCTAGCACCTGGCGGCCAGTCTGCTCGTGGCGCAGCCGAAAGTCAGTGATGATCACATCCGGCGCCTGCTGCTGAGGCCAGTCGCTGTCGCCGGCGCAAATGTCCAGCTGTACCCGCGTCAGCACTTCTTGCGCCGATGTGGCGGTGCGGCACAGGCAGCCCCAGCTGTGCAGCAGCATTTGCATGGCCAAGCAGACGGTCTCGTCGTCATCAATCACCCACACGTGCAGTCGTGCCAAATCAGCCGCATCGCTGCGCGCCGGGCCGTCGTCCAGCAGCAGCGCGCCCTGCCACGGTTGCAGCCACAGCCGAAACACCGAGCCGCGCCCCAAGCGCGAGCGCACTTCGACTTCAGCCTGCATTTCTGTCACCAGCCGCTGCACGATGGCCAAGCCCAGCCCCAAGCCTTTGCGCCGGTCGCGCTCGGGGTTGCCGAGTTGGTGGAACTCTTTGAAGATGTCGCCCAAATGTTCGGGTGCAATGCCGGTGCCGCTGTCCCAGATCTCCAGCGCCAGTCGGGTGCCGCGCGTGCGGCAGGCAATCAGTACGCCGCCGCGCTGGGTGTAGCGCAGCGCGTTAGAAATCAAATTGCGCATCACCAAATCGACCAGCGCCCGGTCGGCAAAGGCGGCGGCTGAGGTTTCGCGGGTGCGGTAGTACAGACTGTGGCTATCGGCTTCGACGCCAAACTCTTGCTCCAGCGCTTGCAGCAGGGGCTGCACGGCAAACGCTTCGCGCCGTGCCTTGACCACGCCGGCCTCTAGGCGCGAATAGTCCAGCAGCGTACTGAGCATTTCTGCCGCCGCCCCCGAGGCCTTGCGCGCATGGCCTAGCACCAGCGCTTGGTGCTGGCTCAAGAGGCTGCGTTGCAGTGCTTCTAAAAACAAGCCAATGGCGTGCAGCGGCTGGCGCAAATCGTGGCTGGCAGCGGCCAGAAAGTGTGACTTGTCGTGGCTGGCCTGCTCGGCTTTTTCTTGTGCTTGTTGGGCTTGGCAGGTTTGGGCGCGCAGCTCGACCACCAGCCGTTGGTTGTCGAACTTCAGCAAGATGCTGTGGCGTGCGGCTTGCGACAGGTTGTAGGCGTGCAGACAGGTCAGGGCGTAGTAGGCCATCACCATCACCATGGCGGCCAGGGCGACTGGTGCCGGTGTCAGCAGCAGCGCCGCCAGCGCGCCGCCGACGGTGCAGCTGAGGTAGGTGAGGTAGGCGCGGTACATCGGCGCGCCCAGCCCCAGCGCGCCTGAGGACACCGCGCTTAAAACGCCAACGTAGTAAATCACCCCGTTGATGCTGCTGCTGTGCTGCCAGACCAGTAGCCCCAAGCTGCCCCAAATCAGCCCCATGGCTGCCATGCAAGCGGTGAGCCGCTGGGCGTCTTGGTGGGCAGTTTTGCCAGCGCGCGGCAGCGGCCGCAAGGCCAGATAGACGCTGATGACCACCAGCAAATGCGCGCCAAACCACCCCAGCATGATGGGCAGTGGCATCACCAGCGACATCAGCAGCAGCGCGCCGCCGGAGGTCAGCAGCGAAGCCGCCAGCGTCATCGGAAAGCTGCGCCGCAGCAGCAGCACTTGCTCGGCCAGCACCTCGCTGCGCTCGGATGGGCACAGACGCTGGCGCAGGCGCTGTAGCGCGGCGTGGACAGTGGCGGCCATGGGCGTCAGGGATTGGGGGGCAGCAGCGGCGCGGGCTGCGGCGCAATCAGCCCCAGGCGCTGCGCCATCAGCAACGCCGTGCTGCGGCTGTTGACGCCCAGCTGCGCAAAAATGGCCGCCACATGCACGCGCACGGTGTTTTCGCTCAGGTCTAGGTCGCGCGCAATCACCTTATTGGGCTTGCCCAGGCACAGCAGCGTCAGCACTTGGAGCTGGCGCGCCGTCAGCGCTGGAGTGGCAGCGCTGGCGTCGCCGCTGAGGAGCAGGCTGGCGTAGTGGTGGCTGTGGCTGGGAAAGCATGGCTGGCCGGCCAGGGCCAGCGTGATGGCTTGCAAGATGTCGTCGGCACTGGCCGATTTGGGCAAAAAGCCATCAGCGCCGCGCAAGCGCGCCTCGTGCGCCGCATCAGGCGCCACGCTGGCCGAGACCAGCACGATGCGCGCCAGCGGACAGGCGCGGCGCAGCAGGTGCAAGCCGTCTAAGCCGCTCATCCCCGGCAGTTGAATGTCCAGCAATATCAAGCGCGCCTGCACCAATTGCAGTGCGCAGGCCTGGGCTACCGAGCCAGCCTCGGCAATGTGGCCGATACCGGGATGGTCTTGCACGATAAGGCGCAGTCCGGTGCGAAAAAGAGTGTGGTCATCGACCAGCAGCAAAGTGGCAGGCAAAGGCATGGGGCAAGTATTGCTGACAACGAGCGCGCTGCGGCTAATGATTTTGGGCTATAGACAAAGGGCGGCGCCAGAGACCTTTGCACTGTTGGCAGCGCTCCTATAGACCATCTACATTGCCCTGCGATCTGGGAAGAAAAATCCATTTGCGGCGACAATGCCGCTCCATTTTGTTTTTTTCCGTTTCCGCTCGATTCCCCATGTCCAGTATCCAGGTTCGTCCCGCTACGCTGCGCGATGCCAAAGCCATCGCCCAAATCCACACCCTGTCCGCCCAAACTGCCTACCAAGGCATCGTGCCGGAAGACCAACTCAAATCCATGTCCGTCGACAAACGCCAGGCCTACTGGCGCGAGGCCATCGAGTACTGCGAGCCGCA
>JAGNSH010000018.1 GCA_017988165.1 Giesbergeria sp.
CTGTATTGGTAGGGCGTGAGTGACTTGAACACTCGACCAAAGGATTATGAGTCCTCTGCTCTAACCAACTGAGCTAACGCCCCGTACCTGTGCTGCTCTAAAGAACAAACCAGGAAGGCCGCTATTGTAGGGGCTTACTTGTGGTGGCTGAGTGCGTTGGAAATAAGCTTGGATGTGATGTCCACGATCTGAATCATCCGGTCGTAAGGCATACGTATCGGGCCAATCACGCCCAGTGTGCCAACTACTTGGCCATCAACCTCGTAAGGGGCGCTGACCACGGACAACTCCTCAAAGGGCGCCACTTGGCTTTCGCCGCCGATATAAATCCGCACACCTTCAGCCACACTGGAGACATCTAGGAGGCGCAAAATTTGGGTTTTTTGCTCAAAAAGATCGAAGGCACGGCGTAAGTTGCCCATATCTTTAGAAAAATCACTCACCGCCAATAAATTGCGCTCACCAGAGATGACAACTTCATCTTGTGCTTGCGTCAGGGCCTCAGAGCTGATGTTGACTGCCGCCTGCATAAGTGCCGCAATCTCGCCGCGCAACATATCTACCTCAGTTTTTAGCCGTTCGCGCACCTGCTCCATTGCCATACCGGCGTAATGCTGATTCAAAAAATTGGCCGCTTCAAGCAACTGGCTCTGGGTAAAGTCGGTTTCTGAAAATATCACGCGGTTTTGCACGTCGCCGTCGGGCGACACGATGATCACCAAGAAGCGGCGCTCAGACAAGCGCAAAAATTCAATATGGTGAAACACCGAGTTGCGCCTTGGCGCCATCACCACCCCAACAAACTGCGACAGGTTGGACAACAAATGCGCCGCACTGGCAATGACTTTTTGGGGTTGTTCAGCAATCAATGACGGCAGTGCCAATTGCTCATGGTTCACCGTCAACATCGTGTCGACAAACAAGCGATAGCCCTTGGCCGTGGGGATACGGCCTGCGGAAGTGTGCGGACTGGCAATCAACCCCCACTCCTCCAAGTCGGCCATGACGTTGCGGATAGTGGCCGACGAAAGATCCAAACCAGAGGCGCGCGAAAGCGTGCGCGAGCCCACAGGCTGGCCATCTTCTATATAGCGCTCGACTAAAGCTTTGAGCAGCAACTTGGCGCGGTCATCCAACATGCCACGATTTTAATGATGTAATTTGCATATGAAGCCCCATTTTCGCCACGTTGCCCTCATCGGTAAATACCAAATTCCTGCCAGCGGCACTCCCGTCCCAGGGGCTCAAAAGGTGCTGGAAGGGATCGCCCAATTTTTAGTCGATCAAGGCTGTACGGTGGCAATAGAAGCCAATACCGCTGCCAATACCCAGCTAGGCCAGTATGCCGCGTTAGAGACAGACCAAATTGGCGAGCAATGCGATTTGGGTTTGGTCGTAGGCGGCGACGGCACCATGCTCAGCATTGGGCGCCAGTTGGCCTCTTATGGCACGCCGCTGATTGGCATCAACCAAGGCCGCTTGGGCTTTGTCACCGATATTCCGCTCGATGGCTACCAAAACACCCTTGCCCCCATGCTGCGAGGAGAGTACGAGGAAGACCATCGTCCGCTCATGTATGGCAGGGTGATGCGTGAAGGTGTGTGTGTGTATGACGCCTTTGCCATGAACGATGTGGTGGTCAATCGGGGATCGGCCTCAGGCATGGTTGAGCTGCGCGTTGAGGTGGACGGGCATTTTGTCGCCAACCAAAGGGCTGATGGATTGATCATTGCGTCCCCCACCGGCTCCACTGCCTACGCCCTGTCTGCGGGCGGGCCGATGCTGCACCCTTCTATTCCGGGATGGGTTTTAGTGCCGATTGCACCGCACACCTTGTCCAATCGCCCGATTGTTTTGGCAGACATTACAGAAATTGCCATTGAAATTGTTAGCGGACGTGGTGCCAGCGCAAGCTTTGATATGCAATCACTGGCCTCTCTTTTGCATGGCGACCGAATTTTGGTCACCCGCTCTGAGTATTGCGTGCGCTTTTTGCATCCACGGGGATGGAGTTACTTTGATACGCTGCGCAAAAAATTACGCTGGAACGAAGGAGGCTCCTGACAATGGCTCTCAAGCGCATCACGCTGCGCGATTTTGTCATCGTGCAAGCGCTCGATTTGGAATTGAGCACGGGCTTTACCGCCTTAACCGGTGAAACGGGCGCAGGAAAATCCATTTTGGTAGATGCACTGCAACTGACGCTCGGTGCCAGGGCAGACGCTGGTGCAGTCCGAGAAGGAGCGCAGCGCACGGATGTCAGCGCCGAATTTGATTGCCCAGTGGCGCTGCATCCTTGGTTGGACGAGGCCGGTTTTGAAACCGATGACTGCTTGTTGCTGCGCCGAACTGTCGATAGCCAAGGGAAAAGTCGTGCTTGGATCAATGGCAGTCCAGCCACGGCATCGCAGTTGCGCTTTGCAGGCGAGCAGATCATCGACATCCACGGTCAGCACGCTTGGCAAAAATTGACGCAGCCTGACGCTGTACGCCACTTGCTAGACGCCTACGCCGGCGCCAGCGACCAAAAGGTTGCCACCCATTGGACACAATGGCGAACAGCACAAAAAACCTTAGAGCACGCGCGAATGGCGCAAGAATCGCTGCAACGTGAACGTGAGCGTTTGCAATGGCAAATTGCCGAAGTCAACAAACTAGCGCCCGCCGAGCATGAATGGGAAGAAATCAATACCCAGCACACGCGTTTGGCACACGCACAGTCTTTGCTAGAGGCGGCACAAAGCGCTGTGACTGAACTCGATGACGATGAATCCAGCGCCAGCGCCCACCTGTCACGCGCACACCATTTACTGGCCGAGCTAGAGCACCTTGAGCCTGAATTTGTCAGCCTGACGGATATTCTTGCTTCAAGCATGGCGCAAGCGCATGAAGCCACGCGTGCGCTGCAGCTGTATCTGCGCCGCACGGAGCTTGACCCGCACCGATTAGCTGAATTGGATGCCAGACTTTCGCTATGGCTCACCTTGGCCAGGCGCTACAAGCGCGACCCGGCAGAGCTTGCATCGCTTTTGAACGGCTGGAAAAGTGAGATGCGGCAATTGGATGTGGCCGCTGATTTGGCCGCTTTAGAGGCAGCCGAAAGCACTTGTGCTAAAAATTATTTAGATGCTGCACGCCAGTTGTCTTTAGTTCGCAACACTGCCGCGCCCCGGTTATCACGGGCGATTAGCAAGGCAATGCAAGAGCTGGGCATGGTAGGCGGTCAGTTTGAAGTGGCCATTGAAAGGGCCACTCAAGCCAGCAGCCATGGCATAGATGACATTCTGTTTCGGGTTGCCAGCCATGCGGGCATGACGCCGCGCCCAATTGCCAAAGTAGCCTCGGGCGGCGAACTTTCTCGTATTTCTCTGGCCATAGCAGTGGCTACCAGTTCTCTGGGGACGGCAGAGACTTTAATTTTTGACGAAGTCGATTCAGGTGTGGGCGGCGCCGTAGCGGAAACGGTGGGGCGCCTGATGCAGCAGTTAGGGCGCGACCGTCAAGTCTTGGCAGTTACCCATTTGCCGCAAGTGGCAGCCTGTGCAGATCACCATTTAGTAGTCTCTAAGACCCACAACAAGGCGGGCGCCTCCAGCACCGTCACACGGGTAGAGCAAGAACAGCGGGTCGCCGAAGTGGCGCGTATGCTGGGCGGAGAACGGGTATCCAGCACGACTTTGGCCCATGCGCGGGAAATGCTGGGATCGGCCCATTCAATCAATTGAGGAGCAAGTCATGGCGTTGGAAATTGTCCTGATCACCGGAATGTCCGGCTCAGGAAAATCGGTCGCTTTACGGGCCTTAGAAGACGCCGGTTACTACTGCGTAGACAACCTACCGCCAGAGCTGTTATCGCTCTTTGTCACGCTAGAGCCCAAAAACCATGGCAACAAAATCGCGATTGCTGTAGACGTACGCAGCGCCACATCTTTGCCGCAACTACCGCCCGCGCTAGAGCAACTGCGCCAGCAAGGTATCGCCATACGCTCTATTTTTTTGGATGCTACGACAGATACTTTGGTGCGGCGTTTTTCTGAAACACGGCGGCGCCATCCCTTATCGAACGACACCCCGGGCGAAAGCTCACGGGCACTGATGCAGGCGATTGAGCTAGAGCGCGAATTGCTGGCCGATTTGCGCGAGCAATCACACGTTATTGATACCAGCACCATCCGCCCATCGCAATTGCAGGGCTATGTAAAAACTTTTATCTCCGCTGCGCCAGAACAACTGAACTTGGTCTTTCAGTCATTTGCCTTCAAGCGCGGCATCCCTGTAGATGCCGACTATGTTTTTGATGTGCGGATGCTGCCCAATCCCCATTACGAACCCGAGCTGCGTGAACTGACAGGACGAGATGCACCGGTGGCCGAGTTTCTGCGCCAACAACCCGAAGTGGCCTTGATGCGCAGCCATATTGAACAATTTTTAGCCCATTGGCTCGATTTTTTGGCCAAAAATCACCGCAGCTACGTCACTGTGGCCATTGGCTGTACCGGGGGACAACACCGCTCGGTGTACTTGGTAGAGCGCTTGGCAGAAACCTTCGAGGCGCGCTGGGCAACACTGCGACGCCACCGAGAACTAGATGCTCGATAAAGGGGTAACTGGTAACGGAAAGGCTGCGACAGCTATTGAACCGACTCTAATAATTTGCGTATCGGTGCGGGCAAGCCCAAAGAGGGCCATTGCGCACGACTGAACCAAGCACCTTCATGAACGAGCGACTGTGGTTCGTTGACTTCGACAATGACAGGATGCAAATGCAAATCTCTGTGGGTCAAGATATGCAAAAAAGGCGGTAACTCTCGAATGTGAGAGGCGCTTTTTAAGGCGGACGGGACAGGTACATCCTCGCGTGCGGCATACATTGGCAAGCAATGCAGGCCCGGCCAGATTCCAGTGGAGGGGCGTCGCTCCAGATGCACCCGCCCGGCAGCATCGCGCAATAGCAACAACCACCACGCCTGCGATTGGCGCGTCAATTTGCGTGTTTTGACGGGGTAATTTTCAGGGACGCCTTGTCGCAACGCCACACACTGCGACTGCACTGGACACTGCGCGCACAGCGGCTTACGCGCCAAGCACACCATGGCACCCAAATCCATCAAGCCTTGCGTGTATCGCGGCATAGACTGCGGCAGATGGCTGTGAGGCAGCAAATCTGTGGCGCACTGCCAAAGAGCCCTCTCGTTGGCCGCCACCGCTAAATCAGCGCCAAAGCCAATAAACCGCGTTAAAACACGACGCACATTGGCATCGAGAATCGGCACGCGTTCGCTAAAACAAAAAGCGGCAATCGCGCCTGCTGTGGAGCGGCCAATACCCGGGAGAGTTTGCAGCACCACCGCAGTCGCCGGAAATACCCCGCCGTGTAGCGCCATCACTTGTTGGGCGCAGCGGTGCAGATTGCGCGCACGGCTGTAGTAGCCCAAGCCGCTCCACAGCGCCAACACCTCGTCCTCAGCGGCAGCGGCTAAGGTGGCAACATGAGGAAAGCGCGCCAAAAAACGCGGGTAATAATCCAGCACCGTACTCACTTGGGTTTGTTGCAGCATCACCTCCGATAGCCACACCCGGTAAGGATCGCGTGTTTGCTGCCAAGGCAAATGGCTGCGGCCATGCTCCTTTTGCCAGCACACCACCTGCGCTGAAAATGAAAGCGCCCTGTCCATCAGGCGCTTTGCAAAAGAGTGGCGCTTGGCGTGCCCTCGGCAGCATGAATTCCAGGCAGCGCCAACAACTCTGTTGTCAGCTCGTGCAGGCGCTTTTCTAGCTGGAGCAGCGTTTTCTCACTGTCTTCAATCTCAGTGATGCGCTCGACCAAACCGCCAGCGGCTTGCTGAATGCGATCGACAGCTTCAATGCGCCGCACAAAGCTTCTTTTACGCTCACGCAACTGGGCGTCTAGCTGGGCAGTGGCCGACTTACTCCACAAATCCAAATCATTGGTGGCAGACTCCATCACCGCACGCAGCCGCATCGCCAGAGCACGCGTCAATCGCGAGGCAAACTCAGGTTGCGCTAATTTGAGGACATTTCCAACGCTCAGGTATTGCGAATGGCCTTGCTCTATGCGCGCCAAATCTATGGCGAAATCGCTTAATGGCGGCACGGCAGGCACTTGCAACGAAAATCCAAATTCGGCGTTGAGTTGGCGGAAAGTACCTTCTAGCATGGCGTAGATTTCGACCGATGACGCCTGCGTAGCATCCAATGCCGCTTTGACTCTTTCAAACACTACGGCATATTGCTTGCGTATACCCAATTTGAGCCCCTTTTTCTCCAGCGCCTCGTTGAGCTCGGCCATGTGGATTTTTAAGGCCTTGGCACCCAAGCCATGGAAGGCTTCGCGCAACAGCTTTAAATGCACGCCACGTACGGCATGGATTTTGGCGGAACTGGCATCAAATTCATGCTGCTCTTGCTCAATACGGCGGCGCATCGAATCAATGACTGACATATTTTTGCCGCGTAAACTGCGCAATTCCAACATTTGATCGTCTAAATCGCGGCGCCGAATATTGATCACACGGCTTGTTTCGGCACGCAAACCGACTATTCCGTCAGTAATCGCCGTACGCAGAATATCTTGGCGCCGTCCCATAATATTTTTGGACAGCGCTTCTTCCAGCAGCGGCAAACCACTGGCGCGCAACAAATCGGCATCACCAGTAATTTTGGCCACTAAGCCCTTTTGCGCAGAAACAGGCACCACCTGCTCTGGCTGCACGCGCAGCATTTCCCCAGATGCGCGGCATTGGCGTTCAAGTTGCGCCTGCACTTGCTTAGGCGAGCTGAGCGTGTCCCACAAAGTGTCGATTTTGTTGAGCACCACTAAGCGCGCTTCGCTGCCGGCATCGGTAGAAATAAGGTGCTCACGCCAAATGGCCAAATCAGAGCGTGTTACGCCTGTGTCTGCACCCAAAATAAAAACTACGGCATGGGCTTGCGGTATCAGGCTGACCGTCAATTCTGGCTCGGCACCCACGGCATTCAAACCGGGGGTATCCAAAATGACCAAGCCTTGCTTGAGCAAGGGATGCGGCATATTGATCAGCGCATGGCGCCACATGGGCACTTCGACTCGGCCCTGGGCATCGACCACTGGGTTTTGATCGGCTACTTCATCGTGCCAAAACCCTAGCTTGCGCGCCTCATCGACGCTGACGTAGCGCACCTGCGCTACCTTTTCTATCGATTGTGCAACCTGCTCTGAGTCATGGATATCCAGCGGAATTTCTATCCAGCGATCGCGCTTTAAGCGCCACTCAGCCAAACCTTGCGATTGCAGTCGCGTCTCGATAGGCAACAAACGCAGGCTGGGCGCAAAGGCTGCGTCGTAGCCCAATTCCGTCGGGCACATAGTGGTACGACCGGCACTTGCCGGCATGATGCGACGACCATAATCGGCAAAAAAAATGGCGTTAATCAGCTCCGATTTGCCGCGCGAAAATTCGGCCACAAATGCCACCATCATCTTGTCGGTGCGCACTTGGTTTTCTAAGCGCGACAAGCGCTCTGCCACCGCATCGTCCATCAATTCATGCGACGACATCCAGTCCGCCAGACGCTTCAACTGGTGGGCAAACTCACGTCGCCATACGCCATGGTGCGCGAATTGATCGTTAAATGATGCTCCCACGTTGCTCCCAGAATTGAATCAATAGCCGCCATCACGCCTCTTGGCAGGATGGACAAAAAAAGCTGCTGCGCTGACCTTGCCGCAGCATTTGCACCAAGCTGCCACAAGTATGACAGGGCAAACCTTCTCGGGCATACACATGGGCGCCGGTCTGAAAGTGCCCGACGCTGCCATCAGCGCTAGAAAAATTACGCAAAGTACTGCCGCCTTTCTCCACCGCCAAACGCAGCACTTGCACGATAGCGGTGTGTAAACGCTGCACGCGTTTGGGAGTCAAACTTTGCGCCACAGTTGCAGGATGAATGCCGGCCAAAAACAAAGTTTCTGAGGCGTAAATATTGCCCACGCCCACCACCAAACGCCCAGCCAGCAGCACCCGTTTGATGGGCGCACGGCTGGTCTTCAGTCCAGCCCTAAAAGCGCTAAGAGTGAAGGTCTCGTCCAAGGGCTCCATGCCCCAATGCCCCAGCAGCTTGTGCGCTGAAGCCGCTTGCTCGTGTGCGGCATACACCACCGCACCAAAACGCCGAGGGTCATGCAAACGCAAAACACCTTGCGACGTCTGCAACTCAAAATGATCATGCACACCGCGCGGCGCCAGCGTGTGGGCAAAAACCAAGCTGCCAGACATCCCCAGATGTATCAGCAGCATTCCCTCGTCTAAATCCAACAACAAATATTTGCCGCGCCTGCGCACCCCCAGCACCTGCCTCCCAGCCAAATTTGCAGCATCGCAGCCCAAAGGCCAGCGCAAAGGCTTACCCAGCCAAGCGCAGACAATCCGCGCGCCAGCAATTGCCCCAGCAAAACTGCGGCGCGTGACCTCGACTTCGGGTAATTCAGGCATAAAAATCCACTTCAAAACAAGCGCTTAAGCATGGATTATTATGGTCTGATGCCTTACACCTATCGCCTTTTGACGGCTGCTCTTACCGCCGCTTTATTCGCTGCATCGGCAGCACAAGCGCGGCCGCTCGCTGCGACCAACAAAACCCCTCGCCCCAGCGCAGCCCAAGAAGAATCGCGCACTGCGGCCTTGGATGCTGAAATTTTTTATGAGATTTTGCTGGGTGAAATCACCACCCGTTCGGGCGATCCCAGCTCTGGCTACGCGTTGATGCTGGAAGCCGCGCGCAGCAGCAACGATGAAAACATCTACAAGCGCGCAGCCGACATTGCTTTGCAAGCGCGCTCGGGCGAAGCCGCGCTGGCAGCGGCCAACGCGTGGAAAGACGCTTGGCCCCAATCGCGCGAAGCCAACCGCTATGTGCTGCAACTGCTAGTCGCCCTGAACCGCATCGCCGACACCGCTGCGCCGCTGAAACAAGAACTCATCCTGACGGCACCACACTCGAAAATTGCAGCACTGCAAGCGCTGCCGCAGCTGTATCGCCGCGCCAGCGATAAGAATTTGGCTGCATCTATCGTGCAGCAGGCCTTGGCTGGCGACTTGGATAGCCCCGGCACTGGTGCTGTAGCGTGGACCACAGTAGGACGAATGCGCCTGCTGGCCAAAGACAAAACCGGTGCGCTCGAAGCCGCGCAGCGGGCACAAGTCCTCGACGCACAGTACGACGGCATGGCCTTATTGGCGCTAGAGCTGCTAGAAGCCGGCGAGATCGAAGCCAACCCGATAGCCGATCAATACTTCGCCGGGCAACCCACACCTGCGCTGCGCCTTGTTTACGCTCAGGTGCTGTTTGATTTGCAGCACCCGACGCAAGCACTAGAGCAATTGCAAGCCGCCACACGCGAGCAACCCGACTTGGCCGAAGGCTGGCTGATGCAGGCCTTGCTGCAACTACAAAACAAGCAGCTTGATCAAGCAGAAGCTGCCTTGCAGCAATTTGACAAACTGGCGCAAGCGGATGGCGCTAATGGCGCTAATGCGGCCAATGCCGCCAAGATGACGCAAGCCTATTTGCTGCACGCGCAAATCGCAGAAAAGCAAGGCCACTTTGCCATTGCTGAAAACTGGCTCCAACGCATCAACCACGCGCCCGATATTTTCAATGCGCAAATACGCCGGGCTGCTCTTTGGGCACGCCAAGGCCAATTGACCCAAGCGCGCGCTCTAGTCCACACCCTAGAGGCCAACTCACTGGAAGAAGAGCGTTTGAAGTGGGCCGCTGAAGTGCAGTTTCTGCGGGATGCTGGCCAATACGATGAGGCACTGGCCCTGCAAGCCCAGGCCGTAGCGCAGTTTCCAGATGACAACGACCTGCTCTACGACCAAGCCATGCTGGCCGACAAAGCTGGGCAACTGCACACTATGGAGCGTTTGCTGCGCCAACTGATAGCGCGCCAACCGGACTATCACCACGCCTACAACGCGCTGGGCTACTCATTTGCCGAACGCGGTGTACGCCTGCCAGAAGCCAAAGAACTGATCGAAAAAGCCCTGACCTACGCACCCGGCGACCCGTTCATCACCGACAGCCTTGGCTGGGTGGAGTTTCGACTGGGAAACCGGGTGCAAGCGCTGCAATTGCTCGAATCGGCCTTCAAAAAACGCCAAGACGCTGACATTGCTGCCCACTTGGGCGAAGTGCTCTGGAGCAGCGGTCAGCAAGAACGCGCCAAAGCGCTGTGGCAAGAAACGCTCAAGCGGCATCCAGACAATGAAACCCTGCGCGAAACCCTCAAGCGCTTGGGTGTGGCCCTGTAATGCGCTGGCAAGGCTGGGCTCAACGCCTTGCTCTGGCGCCCCTATTGGCGCTGGTTGTGTTGCTGACGGGATGCGCTTTGGCGCCCACACCCACCAGCGCACCAGGCCTGCGCGCCGAGCAAAGCGCATGGAACGGGCGACTGGCGCTACAAATTGAAGAGCAAGCAGGGCAGACTGCGCAATCATTCAGCGCCGCTTTTGAGCTGCAAGGCACTGCGGCGCAGGGCGATCTGACCTTGATTAGCCCGCTGGGCAACGTATTGGCACGCCTTGACTGGACGCCCGGGCACGCTCGGCTAGAGTCTGGTGGCAGCACCCAAGAATCAACATCACTCGATGCGTTGCTGGCACAAATCACCGGCACCGCTCTGCCGGTGCGCGCGCTGTTTGACTGGCTGCGCGGCGTACACGCCACGGCCTCTGGTTGGCAGGCCGATCTGAGCGATCTTGACCAAGGCCGGCTTGAAGCCACGCGCCACACGCCAACGCCGCGCGCTACTTTGCGCATCGCTTTTGAGCCATAACTTTGCGCCGTAACTTTGCGCCGTAACTTTGCGCCGTAACTTTCGCCATCATCCATGCAAGCCCTTTACGACGTTCCGGCACCCGCCAAACTCAACCTGTTTTTGCATATCACTGGGCGCCGGTCGGATGGCTACCACCTGCTGCAATCGGCCTTCATGCTGATTGACTGGTGCGACACGCTGCATTTTGAGCTGCGCCCCAGCGGCCAACTCAGCCGCGAAGACTTAGGCCCCGCCTTGCCCGCAGACGATTTAACGCTGCGCGCCGCACGGGCGCTGCAAGCAGCCAGCGGCAGCACGCAAGGTGCGCACCTGAGCGTGCTCAAGCGCATTCCAGCGCAGGCCGGCATGGGCGGCGGATCGTCCGATGCCGCGTCTACCTTGCTGGCGCTGAACCGGCTCTGGGGGCTGCATCTCGGCTTGGCCGAACTGCGCCGCATTGGCCTGACGTTGGGCGCTGATGTGCCATTTTTTTTATGCGGTCGCA
Organism: Giesbergeria sp.; assembly: GCA_017988165.1. GTDB lineage: Bacteria > Pseudomonadota > Gammaproteobacteria > Burkholderiales > Burkholderiaceae_C > Simplicispira. Next base: position 11,325 of record JAGNSH010000018.1, read on the forward strand.
ACGCTTGGGTCGAAGGAATTGGTGAGACAATCACGCCTCTTGTGAATGACAGCCAGCTGCCAAAAGCGCGTTTTGTAGTGGTTAAACCCGCCGCCGGACTGGAGACGAAAAATATTTTTTCATCCCCTTTCTTAAAACGTGATTCAGACAGTGCTACAATCGCAGGCTTTACTGCAATGCACTACGATTTTGGTCGTAACGACTTGCAGAGTGTTGCTCAAACACTGTGTCCCGAGGTCACGCAAGCGCTCCAATGGCTTGCAGCGCACGGATTGCACGGCAAAATGACAGGCTCTGGAAGTGCAGTGTTTGCAAAAATGCCACACGCTATTGATTTTCTTGACGCTCCATGCGGATGGCAAATCAAAGTATGTGAAAATCTGACGATTCACCCTCTGGCAGGCTGGGTCTAAGATAAGTTTTAGGTTATTTGCACTTTGCAAGTGACCTGTGTAGGGGAATCGCCAAGTTGGTTAAGGCACTGGATTTTGATTCCAGCATGCGAAGGTTCGAGTCCTTCTTCCCCTGCCAAAATTCTCGCGTACAGGCATTCATTTCAAATCGCTGAGACGCTCATGCAAGCCAATCACTCCGACTTTATGCTGTTTACCGGCAATGCCAATCCTGGCATGGCTGTCGAAATAGCGCGCCATTTGGGTATTTCTCTGGGCGCTGCACATGTCGGACGATTTTCCGACGGTGAAGTGACCGTGGAAATCAAACAGAACGTCCGTGCTCGCGACGTTTTTGTGGTTCAGTCCACCTGTGCCCCGACCAACGAAAACCTGATGGAACTGCTGATCATGGTCGACGCGCTCAAGCGCGCTTCGGCTGAACGCATCAGCGCCGTCATTCCCTACTTTGGCTACGCCCGGCAAGACCGCCGCCCGCGCTCCACCCGTGTGCCCATCACCGCCAAAGTAGTCGCCAATATGCTGCAAGCTGTGGGCGTGGCGCGCGTGCTGACCATGGACTTGCACGCCGACCAAATCCAAGGTTTCTTCGACATTCCGGTCGACAACATCTACGCCTCGCCGGTGCTGCTGGGTGATTTGCTGCAAAAAAATTACGACGACCTGATTGTGGTCTCGCCCGACGTGGGTGGTGTGGTGCGTGCGCGTGCGCTGGCCAAACAGCTCAATTGCGACCTGGCCATCATCGACAAACGCCGCCCCAAGGCCAATGTCTCTGAAGTGATGCACGTCATTGGCGAAATTGAAGGGCGCAACTGCGTGATCATGGATGACATGATCGACACCGCAGGTACGCTGGTCAAAGCTGCTGAAGTGCTCAAAGAGCGCGGCGCCAAAAAGGTCTACGCCTACTGCACCCACCCGATTTTCTCGGGCCCAGCCATCGAGCGCCTCGAAGCCTCCTCGCTCGACGAAGTGGTGGTCACCAACACCATTCCCCTGAGCGCCAGCGCGCAAAGCTGCAGCAAAATTCGCCAACTGTCGGTGGCGCCGCTGATTGCCGAAACCATTCAGCGCATTGCCCGGGGTGACTCGGTGATGAGTTTGTTCTCCGACCAAGACAACCTGTTTTAAGCCTGCCCAGCAGTTGCTCAACAGTTATTTGTCTATCGGTCTGGGATAAAAGTCGGGCCTCCCTGTGCGGAGGCCCTTTTACGTAACGAAGGTGACACTGGTCGCGGTGCCCTTTATCTGGAGAATTTTATGAAATTAGCTGCTTTTGAGCGCTCTTTGCAAGGTACGGGTGCGAGCCGCCGTCTGCGCAATTCGGGCCGTACACCCGCCATCGTTTACGGTGGTTCGGCTGACATCCAAAAGGTTGAACTCGACCACAACAACCTGTGGCACGCCCTGAAGAAAGAAGTCTTCCACTCCAGCATTTTGGAGATGGAAGTCAACGGCCAGACCACCCAAGTGGTGCTGCGCGACGTGCAATACCACCCCTTCAAGCAGCTGGTGCTGCACGTGGACTTCCAGCGCGTGGATGCCACTACCAAGCTGCACCTGAAAGTGCCAGTCCACTACACCGGCGCTGACGAGTCGGCTGCGGTCAAGACCGACGGCTGCACCATCACCACCATCTTGAACGAGCTGGACGTGACCTGTATGCCGTCCGAGCTGCCAGAGTCCATCACCGTCGACCTGAGCGGCCTGAAGAAGGGCACTGCTGTCCACCTCAACGACGTCAAATTCCCACGCGGCGTCACGCCGGTCAAGCGCGGTAGCAACAAAAACCCAGCGCTGATCGCCGTGATTGCACCGCTGGTGATTGTCGAAGCCGTGGCTGAAGTCGCTCCCGTCGCCAAGGGCAAGGGCAAAGGCAAGAAATAACTCTGCCTAAGCTAGCGCTGTCGGACTTACCCATAGCCGACAGCCCAACGGCCCACCGCCCCGCGCGCGTGGGCCGTTTTTTTGGGTGCTACGGATAATCACGCACATGATCAAACTGTTTGTTGGCCTGGGCAACCCGGGGCCGGAATATGAAGCCACCCGCCACAACGCCGGTTTTTGGTGGATAGATGCGCTGGCGCGCGAACTCAAAGTCACGCTGCAGCCCGAGCGCGGCTACTGGGGTTTGGCCGCACGGGCCACGGTGCAAGGCCAAGCGGTGTGGCTGCTGCAGCCGCAAACCTTTATGAATTTGTCGGGTAAATCGGTGGCGGCCCTGGCGCGGTTTTTCAAGATTGCCCCCGAAGAGATTTTGGTGGCACACGACGAGCTCGACATCGTGCCCGGCCAAGCCAAGCTCAAGCGCGGCGGCGGCCATGCCGGCCACAACGGCCTGCGCGACATCCATGCGCAACTGGGCTCGTCCGATTACTGGCGTTTGCGCATTGGCATTGGCCACCCCGGCGACCGCGCCGATGTGGCCAACTGGGTGCTGAAGAAACCCGCGCCCGAGCAGCGCACGCTGATCGAGGACAGCATTGCCCATGCGATCAAAGCCTGGCCGACGCTGCAAGCGGGCGACATGGACAAGGCCACGCTGCAAATCCACACCACCAAGCCGCCCCGGCCCAAACCACCCCGGCCCGCACCAGCAGACGCAGACGCAGGCAGCAGCGCAGACCCCAAAGCTGTGGATTAAATACTACTGATTTGATAGCTGCTAGCGCTTGCTGCATAAGGGCTAGAGGCCGTTTTGACCTAAAAAGTCTGCATACTGGCTTGCAGGCGGTGAAACTTTTGCCACAGCGTCTCGCGGCTCTCGACATGGTTGGGGTCGACCGGAATGCACGACACCGGGCAGACCTGCATACATTGCGGCTCGTCGAAGTGGCCGACGCATTCGGTGCATTTGTCCGGGTCGATTTCGTAAATGCTCTCGCCCAAAAAAATCGCTTGGTTCGGGCACTCAGGCTCGCAGACATCGCAGTTGATGCATTCGTCGGTGATCAGCAAGGCCATAAACAAACTCTCCAGGTGGGTGACGCGCTTGCGCCTAGGCCGGCATTATCGGCGCCTGCCTGCGCGCCAGCGCCGGGCCATCCACCCACCCGCACAGCGGTGGGGCGATTTGCCGCTATGCTTTGCGCCCCCTTGCCTGAGCGCATTTTTCTATGGGTTTATTCCTCCTTCGCCGCTTTGCCACGCTGCTGCTGACACTGCTGTGCGCTTCTGGCGTGGTGTTTGTCGTGCTCGACGTCTTGCCCGGCAACGCCGCCCAAGTGCTGCTCGGCCCCGACGCCGCGCCCGAGGCCGTCGCTGAATTGGCAGTGCAACTGGGGCTGGACCAGCCGCCCCTGCAGCGCTACGGCCAGTGGCTGGCCGGCCTGCTGCGCGGCGACTGGGGCGACAGCTACGCCTACGGCTCGCCGGTGCGGGAGCTGATTGGCGAGCGCTTGTGGCTGACGGTGCCGCTGGCCCTGCTGGCGATGGCGCTGGCGACGGTCTTGGCGCTGTCGGCGGGCATCTACGCAGCGGCACACCACCGCAAGGGCGGCGACATCGGCGTGATGGTGCTGGCGCAAATCGGCATCGCCATTCCCAACTTTTGGTTTGCCATCTTGCTGATTCTGCTGTTTTCGGTGCAATTGCAGTGGTTTTCTGCCGGCGGCTTTCCGGGCTGGAGCGAAGGCGACGGCGGCGGCGTCTGGCCGGCGCTCAAAGCCTTGGCGCTGCCGGCGCTGTCGCTGGCGGTGGTGCAGGCGGCAATTTTGGCGCGCATCACCCGCTCGGCGGTGCTGGACGTGCTGCGCGAGGACTTTGTCCGCACCGCCCGCGCCAAGGGCTTGTCGCGGCGCGCGGCGCTGTGGCGCCACGTGCTGCGCAATGCGCTGATTCCGGTGGTCACGGTGATGGGCTTGCAGTTTGCCAACCTGCTGGCCGGCACCATCGTGGTCGAAAACGTGTTTTACCTGCCCGGTCTGGGGCGCCTCATCTTCCAGTCGATTGCCAACCGCGACCTGATCGTCGTGCGCAACTGCGTGATGCTGCTGGCGGCGATGGTGGTGGCGGTGAACTTTGTCGTCGATGTGCTGTACGCCGCCATTGACCCGCGCGTGCAGGTGAGCGAGCGATGAAGGCGGCCACGGCCCTTGCCCTGCGCCGCCACCCCAGCTTGGTGCTGGGCGCGCTGCTGGTGGCGCTGCTGCTGGGCGCGGCGGCGCTGTCGCTGGTCTGGACGCCGTGGTCGCCCTACGAGATGGACTTGGCGCACAAGCTGCAAACGCCCAGCGCGCAGCACTGGCTGGGCACCGACGCCTTTGGCCGCGACGTGGCCTCGCTGCTGCTGGTTGGGGCGCGCAATACGATTTTGGTTGGCGTGCTGGCCGTCGGCATGGGTTTGGGCTTTGGCACCGCGCTGGGCCTGCTGGCAGCGGCGCGGCGCGGTTGGGTCGAAGAGCTGGTGATGCGCTTGGCCGACTTCACTTTTGCCTTTCCGGCGATTTTGTCGGCCATCTTGCTGACGGCAGCCTTTGGTGCCGGCATCGTTAACGCCATCGTGGCCATCGGCATCTTCAATATTCCGACGTTTGCCCGCGTGGCGCGTGCCTCGGCCAATGCGGTCTGGGGGCGCGAATTTATCTTGGCGGCGCGCGCCTGCGGCAAAGGGCGCTGGCGCATCACCATCGACCATGTGCTGCCCAACATTGCCTCGGTGCTGATAGTGCAGGCCAGCATCCAGTTTGCGCTGGCCATCTTGGCCGAAGCGGCGCTGTCTTATTTGGGCTTGGGCACCCAGCCGCCGCAGCCGTCGTGGGGCCGGATGCTGGCCGAAGCGCAAACCTTGATGTTCCAAGCGCCGCTGCTGGCCGTTTGGCCGGGCGTGGCCATTGCGCTGGCGGTGCTGGGGCTGAACCTGCTGGGCGACGGGCTGCGCGACCTGCGCGACCCACGCCTGTCGCGCACGCGCTAAGCGAAGGAATTCATCACCATGCCCCTGCTCGAAGTCACCGACCTGCACGTTCAGCTGCCGACCCGGCGCGGCTGGGCGCCGGTGCTGCGCGGCATCAGCTTTACGCTGGAGCGCGGCGACACGCTGGGGCTGATTGGCGAATCGGGCAGTGGCAAATCGATGGTGGCGTTGGCGCTGATGGGTCTGCTGCCGGACGGCGCCCGCACCAGCGGCAGCATCCGCTTGAACGGCCAAGAGCTGCTGGGCCTGCCAGATGCGGCGCTGTGCCACATTCGCGGCCAGCGCATCGGCATGGTGTTCCAAGAACCGATGACGGCGCTGAACCCGCTGCACCGCATTGGCCACCAAGTGGCCGAGCCGCTGCGCCTGCACCAAGGCTTGTCGGCGCGCGCCGCCCAGCAAGCGGCACTGGCGCTGCTGGAGCGCGTCGGCATCAGCGACGCGGCGCAGCGCATGGGTGCTTATCCGCACCAGTTTTCTGGCGGCCAGCGCCAGCGCATCACCCTTGCGATGGCGCTGGCCGGCGCGCCGCAGCTGCTGATTGCCGACGAGCCGACCACCGCGCTGGACGTGACCTTGCAGCGGCAAATCCTCGACCTGCTGGCCGAGTTGGTGGCCGAGCGCGGCATGGCGCTGCTACTGATTTCGCACGACCTGGGGGTGATGGCGCGCCAAGTACGCCGCCTGCTGGTGATGTACGGCGCCAGCGTGGTCGAAAGCGGGCCAACGACAGAGATTTTTCAGACGCTGGCACACCCGTACACGCGCGGCCTGTGGGCGGCGCGGCCGCGCTGGGGCGTGGCCTATGCGCCCGGCCCGCGCCCGCCACTGCCGACGATTGCCGGCACCGTACCCGATGTGCTCGATTTGCCTGCGGGCTGCCCGTTTGCCGGGCGCTGCGCCTTCACGGCAGACATTTGCCACACCACCGCGCCGCCGCCGACGCTGCTGGCCGAAGGGCACAGCGTGCGCTGTCTGCGCTTAGATGTATTGCCTGCGCTAGATACTCATCAAAAATGATAGCTACTAGCGCAGGTATCTAAAGGGCTAGAGGCCAATTTGATTGAAAAAACCGCCGTTTATGACCCAAAACACCCCGCCACTACTGCAAGTCACCGACTTGGTGCGCCATTACCCGGCACCGCGCCAGCGCCTGTGGGGGCCGCGCGAGGCGGTAGCGGCGCTGTGCGGCGTCAGCTTGCAAGTGACGGCGGGGCGCAGTCTGGGCATCGTCGGCGAGTCTGGCTCGGGCAAATCGACGCTGGCGCGGCTGGTGATGGCGCTGGACACGCCGACCTCGGGCACGGTCGAAGTGCTGGGACGCAACCTGCACACTCTGCCAGCGGCTGAACTGCGCCGGGCGCGGCGCGATTTTCAGATGGTGTTTCAAGACCCCTACGGCTCGCTCGACCCGCGCCACAGCGTGCTGCGCAGCGTCACCGAACCACTGCAGGCGCAGCGCGAAACCCACCGCGCCGAACAACACGCCCGCGCCGCCGAGGTGCTGGAGCAAGTCGGCCTGCGCCGCAGCGATTTGGACAAATACCCGCACGAGTTCTCTGGCGGCCAGCGCCAGCGCATTGCCTTGGCGCGCGCCTTGATTACGCGCCCGCGCCTCATCGTGGCCGACGAGCCAGTCAGCGCGCTGGACGTCTCGGTGCAAGCGCAGGTGCTCAATTTGCTGCAAGCATTGCAGCAGGGCTGCGGCATCACCTACTTGCTCATCAGCCACGATTTGGCGGTGGTGAATCACCTGTGCGACGACGTGGCCGTGCTCTACCAAGGGCGCATCGTCGAGCAAGGCCCGCCCAGCCAGCTGTTTAGCCACCCGCAGCACCCCTACACGCGGCGGCTGGTCGAGGCAGTGGTGTAAAAAGCAGCACCTTTTTTGCGATCTCTGGAGACCCTTGCCCATGCCACTGCCCCCTATGAAACGCCGCGCCCTGCTCGCCTGCAGCGCCCTCGCCGCCGCACCGCTGGCTTGGCCGCTGAACGCCTTGGCAAAAGGCAAAAAAGACAGTGTGGTGCTGGCGCTGGCGCTGGAGCCGCCGGGGCTGGATCCGACCGCCAGCGCCGCCTCGTCGATTGGCGAAATCGTGCTTTACAACGTGTTTGAGACGCTGACCAAAATCAACGCCGACGGCAGCGTCTCGCCGCTGCTGGCCGAGAGCTGGGAAGTCTCGCCCGACCTCAAAACCACCACGCTGCGGCTGCGCAAAGGCGTGCGCTTTCACAACGGCGAGCCGTTCAATGCGCAAGCCGTCAAGTTCTCGTTTGACCGCGCCGGCGGCGACAAAAGCACCAACAAAGACAAGCGCACCTTTGCCAGCGTGGCGACGCAGGTGCTCGATGAGCACACCGTCGCCGTCCTGCACCAAACCATCGAGCCGGAGTTTTTGTTCCTGCTCGGCCAAGCCACGGCCATCATTGTCGAACCCAAAAGCGCCGCCAAAAACGCCACCAAACCCGTCGGCACAGGCCCTTATCAACTGGCGGCGTGGAGCAAAGGCGCCTCGGTCACGCTGCGCGCGTGGGACGGCTACCGCAGCGCCAGCAGCGTGCGCATTCGCCGCGCCACCTTCCGTTTTATTCCCGACCCGGCCGCGCAAGTGGCCGCGCTGCTGGCCGGTGACGTCGACGTCTTTCCGCGCGTTACGCCGCGCAGCGTGGCGCAGTTTCAGGCCAATGCGCGCTTTCAGGTGCTGGTCAGCGGCTCGCGCGCCAAGACCATTTTGGCCATCAACAACGCGCGCAAACCGCTCAATGACGTGCGCGTGCGCCGCGCCATTGCCGCCGCCATCGACCGCAAAGCCGTCATCGACGGCGGCGGCGACGGCTACGGCGTGCCCATTGGCAGCCACTACGTGCCGGGCGCGTTTGGCTATGTCGACACCACCGGCATCAACCCGTATGACGTGGACAAAGCCAAAGCCCTGCTGGCCGAAGCCGGCGTCAAACTGCCGCTCACGCTAACCATGACGCTGCCGCCAGCGCCCTATGCGCGCCAAGGCGGCGAGGTGATTGCGGCGCAACTGGCCAAGGTGGGCATCATCGCCAAGCTGCAAAACGTCGAATGGGCGCAGTGGCTCAGCGGCACCTACGGCAACAAAAACTACGACCTGACGCTGATCTCGCACGTCGAGCCGTTTGACTTGGGCAACTTTGCCAAGCCAGACTATTACTGGGGCTATGCATCGCCGCAGTTCAACGCGCTGTTTGAAAAAATCCAAACCACCACCCGCCCCGCCGACCGCGCCCGCCTGCTGGGCGACGCGCAGCGCTTGCTGGCCCAAGACGCGGCCTGCGCCTTTCTCTACCAGCCGCAGTGGGTGACGGTGGCGGCCAAAAACCTGCGCGGTCTGTGGAAGGATATGCCGGTGTTTGTCAACGACTTGGCGGCGCTGTCGTGGGCTTGAAGTGGGCCTAAATTGGGCATTATTTTTATCAAAAAAACCGGGTTAACCCTGTATTTGTAAAAGTTGCACCTTTCTTAGAATCGGTTGCACTTTATTTGCAAAAGGTGCAACCCATGTCTACCGTCACGCTCGGCCTCAAGGTCGACGAAGCACTGCGCAGCCGTATCAAGGCTGCTGCCACCCAGCAAGGCCGCACGCCGCACTGGCTCATCAAACAAGCGGTTTTGCAATATGTCGACCAGATTGAGCGCGGTTTGCTGCCGCTGGGCGCAAGCGGTGCCAGTGCGGGCGACGATGGCGACGCCGCCGCGCCCAGTGGTGATACCGCGGTGCAACCTTTTCTGGATTGGGCGCAAAGCGTGTTGCCACAAACCGAATTGCGCGCCGCCATCACCGCCGCCTGGCACCGCCCCGAGCCGCAGTGCCTGCCGATGCTGCTGCCGCTGGCGCAGACCCACGACGCAGCGCAGCGCAGCGCCACCAGCACACTGGCCACGCGCCTAGTCGAAGGGCTGCGCAACAAAAAAGACACCGGCGGCGTCGAGGCGCTGGTGCAAGAGTTTTCGCTCTCCAGCCAAGAAGGCGTAGCGCTGATGTGCTTGGCCGAGGCGCTCCTGCGCATCCCCGACAACGCCACGCGCGACGCGCTGATCCGCGACAAAATCAGCCACGGCGACTGGCACGCGCACTTGGGCAATTCGCCCTCGATGTTTGTCAACGCGGCGGTCTGGGGGCTGATGCTGACCGGCAAGCTGACCGCCACCACCAGCGAAAAAACCCTGACCACCTCGCTGACGCGGCTGATTGGCAAGGGGGGCGAGCCTTTGATTCGCCAAGGCGTACACCGCGCCATGAAGCTGATGGGCGAGCAGTTTGTCACCGGCCAAACCATTGCCGAAGCGCTGGCCAACAGCCGCCCGCTGGAAAAAGCCGGCTTTCGCTACTCCTACGATATGTTGGGCGAAGCCGCCGTCACCGAGCAGGATGCGGCGCGCTA
>JAGNSH010000104.1:0-3103 GCA_017988165.1 Giesbergeria sp.
GCTGCGCTACGCCCATCAGCGGCTCGCCGTTTTTCTCGTCAAAGGCGACTTCTTTCCAGCTCAGTCCACCATCGGTGGTGTGCAAAATCCAGCCCTCGTGGCCGACGGCCATGCCTTGCAGGCCGTCGGTGGCAAAGCTAATTTGGTTGATCAGCGCTTGGCGGTCACTAGGTACCAAGGCGCGCTCCCAATGCTTGCCTTGGTCGGTGGAGTACAGCAGCGCGCCCAATTCGCCGCCAGTCACCAAAGCGGCTTTGGAAGTCACCAGAGTATTGAGGTGCATCCGATCGACCGCCAATCGCGTGGCGGCCAGCGGCGGTGTTTCGCGCGGCGAGAAGGACTGGACAGCGCCCAGGGTCATTAGGACGGCGACAACTAGGCCGACAGGGGTTCGCACTATGGGTCTCCTTGGTCTTTGACGGTGCGGCCCCCGAGGTGGTGGCCTACACCGCAAATGTGTTTTATGGGGGCGATTCTTCGCCCTGACAGCAATTGGGCATCGTCCGAAAGGACGAAAACCGCCCTTTATCAGGGTAAGTCCTGATAGCCGGCAGGTGCGCTGCTTGACACAAGGGCGCCGCTCTGTTGCTCTCCAAGTACGCCGTCCCCATGTTCGCCGTTCATAGTCTTGTTGGACGATGGATGTCTGCGCCCGGCTGCCCACAATGCAAGTCACCAACACATTCACCGAAAGAACCCATGGGACTCACAGGACAGGCGTTGCTGGTTGGCGCCGCGCAATACAAACCCGAGAAATACTCCACTGCGCCGCAAATGTTTCATTTGGAGCAGGTGGCCGACTTGGCCACGCAAGCGCTCGATGACGCTGGCTTGTCGCTGGCTGACGTGGACGGCTTGATCACCGTGGGGCCGCAGTTCCACGAAGCGGGCATGTTTGTGCCGGCAATGGCCGGCGAATACCTCGGCGTGTCGCTCAATTTTGCCGAAGTGGTCGATTTGGGCGGTGCTAGCTCGGTCGGCGCCGTCTGGCGCGCGGCGATGGCGATTGAGATGGGCATGTGCGACACCGTGGTCTGCGTGATTCCCTCACGCATGGCACCGACTGCGCCCAACGACGACCATATGGCCGAGGTGATGAAAGCCTCGCGCTACGGCGGCCACAGCACCCGCTTTGGCGCGCCTGAAGCCGAGATGGATTTGCCCTATGGCCACATGGCGCAAAACACCGGCTACGCCATGATTGCCCAGCGCTACGCCGCCACCTACGGTTACGACGCGGCGGCGATGGCCAAAATCGCCGTCGATCAGCGCTTTAACGCCTGCCACAACCCCAACGCCATGTTCTACGGCCAGCCGATCACGGTCGAAGACGTGCTGGCCTCGCGCATGGTGGCCGAGCCGCTGCGTATGTTAGAGATCGTCATGCCGGTCGCCGGTGGCGGCGCGGTGGTGGTCACGCGCGCTGACAAGGCCAAAAACTGCCGCCACCGTGGTGTGCAAGTGATTGGCTGCGGCGAACATGTTCACACCAAGTCGCCTACCTACGCCGCTGACATGCTGGCGACGCCGATTGGCCCGGCCTCGCGCCGCGCGTTTGCGATGTCGGGACTGACGCCCGCCGACATGCACATGGCGCAAATCTACGACTGCTACACCATCACCGTGCTGCTGACACTGGAAGACGCGGGCTTTTGCGCCAAAGGCGAAGGCATGCGCTTTTTGCGCGAACACGATTTCACTTTCAAAGGCAATTTTCCAATGAACACCCACGGCGGACAACTCAGCTTTGGCCAAACGGGCAGCTCCGGCGGCATGACGCAAGTGATTGAAGCGCTGCACCAAATCCAAGGCCGCGCCGGCGAGCGCCAATTGGCACGCCACGACTTGGCCTACGTCTCGGGCACTGGCGGCGTGATGAGCGAGCAGGGCGCGCTGATTTTGAAGGGAGCTTAAAAATGAGCTGGAACAAACCCCTGCCCCAACCTACCGCCATTTCTGCGCCGTTCTGGGACGGCCTCAAAGCCCACGAGGTGCGCCTGCAGCAGTGCGAGCACGGCCATTGGCTGTTTTTTCCGCGCACGCATTGCCCGACCTGCGGCTCGCGCGCTTTGACTTGGAAAACCGTCTCGGGCGAAGGCCAGCTCTACACCTACACCGTGGCGCGCGTGCCGACGCTGCCCGAGTTCAGCGACGAAATGCCGCAACTGCTGGCCGTGATCGAGCTGGACGAAGGCGTCCACCTCAACACCACCTTGGTCGGTGTCGCGCCCGAGGCGCTGCGCGTCGGCCAGCGCGTGCGCCCGGTGTTTGACGAGCGCCCCGGCACCGTCACGCTGCTGCGCTACACGCCGGTCGAGTCCGACCATGCCAAAGTCATCACCGGCGAAGCGGCTGCCCCCGTGGCCACTGCCCCCGCCGCAGTGGCTGAAACGCCCAAGCGCAAAGTGAGCTGTAAAGACATCGAGGCGATGCGCTCGCTGGTGTCAGAAGAGTTCTCGGCGTGGTCAAACCAGTTTGTCGTGACGCAAGAGCTGATTAACCAGTTTGCCGCGCTCTCGGGCGACGACTATTGGATTCACACCGACCCGGTCAAAGCGCGTGCGCAAAGCCCGTTTGGCACCACCATTGCCCACGGCTCACTGGTGCAGGTGCTGACCAGCCAGCTGAAGATGCCGATGGACTTTGAGGTGACGGATTTCGTCAACATCGTCAACTACGGCTCCGACCGCCTGCGCTTTGCTACGCCGGTGCCATCTGGCTGCAGCATCCACGCGCGCTACCGTATCAAATCGGTCGAGCAGCTCAAGAGCGGCGTGCAGGTGGTGATGGAGATCAACATCCACTGCGTCGGCCAAGACCGCCCCTCGGTCATCAACGACTTGGTGATGCTCTACATGTAAAGCGCTGAGGCGCTACAAGGCACCCGACGCAGGCTCGCACGACTACACAGTTGGCGAGCCTGTGTTGTTTTAGGACGCTGAAATTTTTTGCTGGAGTTTTTGCATGTTCCACATCTTGAAAAACAAAGTCGCCATCGTCACCGGTGCCAGCCGGGGCATTGGCGCAGCGATTGCCGAGCGCTTTGCCGCCGAAGGCGCCAAAGTGGTGATTACCGCCCGCACGCTGCAGGCCGATGGCAAGC
>JAGNSH010000104.1:3203-7221 GCA_017988165.1 Giesbergeria sp.
CACTTTGGCGGCGTTGACATCTTGGTCAACAACGCCGCGTGGGCGCGCTTCAAAGCTACGCGCGAGCAAGCGCGCCGCTACACCCAAATGGCGTTTGAAATCAACTATTTCGCGCCGCTGGAGCTGTCGCAGCAAGCGATTGACAGCATGGTCGGGCGCGGCGGCGGCTGGATTTTGAACCTGTCTAGCGCCACGACCCAGCACCCCGATCCAGCACCGTATGACCCCAAAAACCGCTCTTATGTGTTCCACCAGCACATGTCGCCGACGCTGTACGGCTCGACCAAAGCGGCGCTGGAGCGCACCTCGGCCGGCATGGCGGCTGAATTGGCACCGGTGAATATTGCGGTCAACACACTGGCACCGGTGGAAGCCGTGGCCAGCGTGGGCGCGCTCAAATCGGGTGCCATCGACACCGGCGCGCACATGGAGCCAGAAGAGGCGATGGCCGAAGCGGCGCTGCAGCTGTGCTCGCGCCCGCAGGCACAGCTGTCGGGGCGCTGCGTGCTCAGCTTGGCGCTGCTGCGCGAGCTGGGCGTGCAGGTGCGCACGCTGGACGGCAGTGCGCCGTTGGCGAACTACAGCTTGTAAGCCCCGGGCGGCGCTTTTGATGCACCCCAGCGCGTTGCGCCGCTGCGCTGGTGCCGCTGGAAAACCCTTAGTTCAAATGGCGGATGTTGTTATTTTTCAGGCGTGGACACTCGCTTTATTCACAAGCGTGCAGGAAACACCACCTAAGCCGCAGAGCCACTTTTGAGCTACCTAGGAGACAACACCATGAAACACCGCCGCAACCGCAACCGTTGGACTTTGCTGGCTCTCGTCGCCATTGCCTTGGGCACGGCGTTGGTGAGTTTGCCCTCGCTGGCACCGCTGGCGTTTTCAGAGGCTACCCAGCAAAGTACCTTTGTCAATGGCGCGCCGCCGGTCGATGCGTCGTGGCAAGTGACGTTGATGAGTAACCGCTGGTAATTAAAAACTATAGCTGCTAACGCCCGCAAAATAAGAGTTTGACAGTGAAATATATCTTAAACCCTTTAAATGCGCGCGGTTTAAGCTCTTAATTTAAGAGTGCTTTTGGGCTGGTAAGTGCGCCGTTGAATGCCCTCTCTGGTGGGGAAGGGATAAAAAAAGGGAGGCCATGTCGCCTCCCTTTTTTTTGGGGCTAGCTCTGGGTGAGAGAGCTAGTTGTGTCGTGCGCTTACTTCGCCAGCAGACCGCGCTCGCGCGCCATCGTCATCGCCGTGTCTTCAATCATGTCTTCCTGACCGCCGACCATGCCCCGCCGTCCCATCTCGACCAAGATGTCGCGCGCCGGCACGCCGTATTTCTTCTCGGCGCGCTTGGCAAACAAGAGGAATGAGCCGTACACACCGGCGTAGCCCAAGGTGAGCGCGTCGCGGTCGATGCGGATCGCAAAGTCCATGATCGGCACCACCAAGTCTTCGGCCACGTCTTGGATTTTGAACACGTCCACGCCGGTCTCAATGCCCATCAAATCGCACACGGCGATAAACACTTCCATCGGCGTGTTGCCGGCACCAGCGCCCAAACCGGCCGCAGCGGCGTCGATGCGCGTGGCGCCGACTTCAATCGCCGCCAAGCTGTTGGCCACGCCCATCGCCAAGTTGTGATGGCCGTGAAAGCCCAGCTCGGTCTCGGGCTTCAAGGCAGCGCGCACCGCGCCCAAACGGCTCTTGACGGTCTCGGGCAGCAGGTGGCCGGCCGAATCGGTGATGTAGATGCAGTTGGCACCGTAGCCTTCCATCAGCTTGGCCTGTTTGACCAAGCCTTCGGGGCTGTTCATGTGCGCCATCATCAAGAAACCCACCGTGTCCATGTCCATCTTGCGCGCCATGGTGATGTGCTGTTCGCTCACATCCGCTTCGGTGCAGTGCGTGGCGACGCGGATGGTGCTGACGCCTAGGCCGTGCGCCATCTTCAAATGGTCAACGGTGCCGATACCCGGTAGCAGCAGTGCCGAGACTTTGGCCTGCTTCATCAAGGGAATGACGGCGCCGAGGTATTCCTCGTCGCTGTGCGCTGGAAAGCCGTAGTTGACCGAGCTGCCGCCCAGGCCGTCGCCGTGGGTGACTTCAATCAGCGGAATGCCGGCGTCATCGAGGCCGCAGGCAATCGACTTCATTTGCTCCAGCGACATCAGGTGGCGCTTGGGGTGCATACCGTCGCGCAGCGTCATGTCGTGGACGGTGATTTTGGTGCCTTTGAGTGTGCTCATAGTGGTCTCTCCGGTTCAGGCAGCAGTGGCAGCAGCAGTGGGGACGAGCGTCAATGCGCCGCTCAAGATTTCTTCGGCAAACATCTCGGCGGTGCGGGCGGCTGCGGCCGTCATGATGTCCAGATTGCCCGCGTATTTGGGCAGGTAGTCGCCTAGGCCTTCGACTTCCATAAAGACGCTGACGCGGTTGCCGTCAAACACCGGGCCGTTGACCAGCCGGTAGCCGGGCACGTACTTTTGCACCTCTTGGATCATGGCGTGGATCGATGCGGTGATGGCTGCTTGGTCCGGTTCGGTCTCGGTCAGGCAGTGGATGGTGTCGCGCATCATCATCGGCGGCTCGGCCGGGTTGATGATGATGATGGCCTTGCCTTTTTTAGCGCCGCCGACTTGCTCGACCGCACCGGCGGTGGTGCGGGTGAATTCGTCGATGTTTTTGCGCGTGCCGGGGCCGGCCGATTTGGAAGACACCGTGGCAACGATTTCGCCGTAGGCCACTGGCTGGATGCGGCTGATGGCAAACACCATCGGAATGGTGGCTTGGCCGCCGCAGGTGACCATGTTGACGTTCATCTCGCGCTGGCCGACGTGTTGTTTGAGGTTGACCGGCGGCACGCAAAACGGGCCAATCGCCGCTGGCGTCAGGTCGATCATCATCGCGCCCTGCGCGTTGACTTTGCGGGAGTTTTCGGCATGGACGTAGGCGCTGGTGGCGTCAAAGACGATTTGCACGCCATCCTGCTGCATGTGCGGAATCAATCCATCGACACCGTCGGCAGTGGTTTTGATGCCCATTTCGCGCGCGCGCTTGAGGCCATCCGATTCAGGGTCGATGCCGACCATCCAGACCGGCTCCAAGACGGGGCTGCGCTGCAGCTTGGCCAGCAAGTCGGTGCCGATGTTGCCGGGGCCGATCAGGGCGCATTTGATTTTTTTAGTGGTCATGTGGAAACGTTTTCCTCAGTCTGAAAAAGCAATCGAGCAGCCACCCAGGCCTTCGATGTGCATGGTGAAACGGTCGCCGGCCACAGCGGGCACCAGCGGCGCCAGTGAGCCGGACAAAATCAACTCGCCGGCTTTGAATGGAATGCCAAACGCACCCAGCGTATTGGCCAGCCACGCCACGGCTTCGGCCGGGTGGCCTTGCACCGCCGCGCCGACGCCGCTGCCGGCGGGTGCGTCGTTTTTCCACATTTGCATGGCGACGGCAGCTAAGTCGAGGGCGCGCGGGTCGGTCTGCTGCGCGCCGACAACAAACACGCCGCACGAGGCGTTGTCGGCCACGGTGTCTTGGATTTTGATTTTCCAGTTGTCGATGCGCGAATCGACGATTTCAAAGCACGGCGCGACCCACGCGGTGGCGGCCAGCACGTCGTCCCGCGTCACGCCCGGGCCTTGCAAATCGGACTTGAGCATGAAGGCGATTTCGCCTTCAGCGCGCGGCTGTATCAGGCCAGATGCCTTCAGCGACACGGTGGCGCCGTCGGCAAACTGCATGGCGTCGGTCAAAAAACCAAAGTCGGGTTGGAACACGCCCAGCATGTCTTGCACCGGCTTGGAGGTCACGCCGATTTTTTTGCCGATGACCCGCTCGCCCGCCGCCTCGCGCCGTGCCAAAAAGCGCAGCGAGATACGGTAGGCGTCGTCCACGGTGATGCCGGCGTGGCGCTCGGTCAGCGGCACCAGCGTGCGCCGTTGGCGCAGGGCGGCAAACAGCTCGTCGCCCAAGGAGTCAATGAGTGCGGTGTCTAAGCTCATGGTCATTGGCTCAGCCGTTCT
>JAGNSH010000105.1 GCA_017988165.1 Giesbergeria sp.
TGGCCTCTTTGCGGTAGCGCGCAATGAACGGCACCGTGGCGCCGCTGTCGAGCAGCTCGACGGCGGCTTGCACCTGCGCGGCGGTGACGCGGATTTCGGCGGCAATTTGCCCAATGATTTTTTGCATATCTGAGAACTCTAAAAAAGTGCGCCAGTTTGCCACAGCAGCCCAGCGCGCAGCGTGCGCCAAGCGGGCCCATAGCACTATCTATTTAATAGCTATTAGCGCTTATGTATAAAGGGCTAGAGGCCATTTTGATGCTTATTTTTTTACTGTATGTATTCTCAGCGTGCTGCTGACCGCTGCCAGCGCGGCAAAACCAGCGGCCAGCCACAGCGCCAGCATTTCGCCCTGGCCGCTGCTGGGGGGCCAAGCGCCAAAAATAGCGGCCAGCAGCACGGCGCCCAAGGTCTGGCCGGTCAGGCGCGCCGTGCCCAGCATGCCGCTGGCGGCGCCGCTGCGCTGCAGCGGTGCGGTGGTGACGATGGTGTGGTTGTTGGGCGACTGAAACAGCGCAAAACCTATGCCGCACAGCGCCATGCGCCACGCCATATCGCCATCGGTCGGCTGCGCTGGCAGCAGCGCCAGCAGCGCCGCGCCGCTGGCAAAAATCAGCATTCCCAAGCCGCCCAGCAGGCCGTCGGGGTAGCGGCCAATCAGGCGCCCGGCCAGCGGTGCCACCAGCAAAATCGCCAGCGGCCAAGCCGTGATCAGCAAACCGGCTTGCAAGGGCGTGCGGCCATAGCTCTCCAGCAGCAAAAACGGCAGCGCCACATAGGCCAGCGTTTGCGCGGCAAAAGCGCCGACCGACGAGGCCATCGACAGCGCAAACACCGGGATGCGCAGCAAATCCAGCGGAAACAGCGGCACCGGCTGGCGCGCTTGGCGGCGCCAATACACCCAGCCGACCAGCACGCCAGCGGCCAGCAGCGCCAGCCCCAGCGCCATGTCAGCGCCTGTGCCAGTGCCGGGGCCGGTGCCGTTGCTGCGCACGCTCAGGCGCTCGCCGCCGATAAAAATCAGCGCAAACAGCAGCGTATTGAGCAGTAAGTCAATGGCCGCCGGGCGCGCGCGCGGGCTGGCCACCGGGTTGAATGGCAGCGCGCGCCGCCCCAGCCACAGCGTGAACACGCCCAGCGGCACATTCAGCGCAAACAGCCACGGCCAGGACGCCACCGACAAAATGCCCGCTGCCAGCGTCGGCCCAGCCATGACAGAAAACGCCACCACCATCGAGTTGATGCCCATGCCGCGCCCCAGCTGCGCACGCGGATAAATCAAACGCACCATGGCGGCGTTGACGCTCATGATGCCGGCGGCGCCCAGCCCCTGCACCGCGCGCGCGGCAATCAAGGTGGCCAGCGAATCGGCCAGCATCGCGCCCACCGACGACACGGCAAACACCGCCATCCCCACCAGATACACGCGCCGGTAGCCAATGCGCTCGCCCAGCGAGGCCAGCGGCAGCAGCACGATGAGCGAGGCCATTTGGTAGGCATTGACCACCCAGATGGAATGCGCCGCGCTGGAGCGCAGCTCGCGCGCAATGCCGGGCAGGGCGAGGTTGACGATGCTGCCGTCCAGCACCGCCAGCGTGATGCCCAGCACGATGACCAGCATCGCCCGGCCGCGCGCGGGCTGGGGCAGACCGTCGGGAATGGCGGCAGTGCTGGCGGCCATCAATGGCCCGGCTGCACCGGCCCGGGCGCGCCGGCCCTGCCCAGCGTGAGCCATGTCAGCAGCACGCCCAGCAGCGCGCCGACGGCCATAGCCAGCACCATCGTCAGCGGCTTGCCGTTGCTGAACAGGCCAAAAATACCCATGCCCAGCGCGCCCATCAGCATTTGCAGCGTACCCAGCAGCGCCGAGGCGGTGCCCGCAATGGCGCCGTGCTCCTCCAGCGCCAGCACCGAGCTGGTCGGAATCACCATGCCCATGAAGGCGCTGGAGATGAAGTACATCCCCATCAGCACCCACATACTGTCGCCGCCAGCCACGTAGTAGCCCAGCAGCACCAGCGTGACCACGCCGGCGGCATTGGCCGCTGCCTTGACCACGCGCACCAAGCCAAAGCGCTCGCCCAGCAGCCCCGTCAACTGCGCCGCGCCAATAAAGGCCACGGCGTTGAAGGAGTAGCTCAAGCTGTACATCAGCGGGCTCAGGCCGTAGTAGTCGATGAACACAAACGGCGAGCTGGCCATGTAGACAAAAAAGCCCACCATCGAGCAGCCGCCAATCATCACCAGCCCAAGATAGTTCCAGTCGCGCAGCAGCAGCGCGTAGCCGCGCAGGGCGCTGCCCAAGCTGCTTTGGGCGCGCTGCGCGGCGGGGCGTGTTTCTTCAAGCTGGCCGTAAATCAGCCCCAGCCCCACCAAGGCCGCCAGCGTGACGGCCCAAAACACACCGCGCCAGCCGGCCACGGCAATCACGCCGCTGCCCACCAGCGGCGCCAAGATGGGCGAGACGCTGAACACCAGCATCAGCAGCGACATCAGCCGCGCCGCCTCGGCGCCGGTGTGCAGGTCGCGCACCACGGCGCGCGGAATCACCATGCCAGCGGCCGCGCCCAAGCCCTGCAAAAAGCGCATAGCCACCAGCGTTTCAATGTTGCTGGCCAGCGCGCAGCCGACGCTGGCGACGGCAAAAACGCCCAGTCCCCAGTACATCGGTGCCTTGCGCCCCCACATATCGGACAAGGGGCCATACAGCAGTTGACCGGTGCCCAGCGAGAGGAAGAAGGCGGTCAGGCTCCACTGCACCTCGCTCACCGAAGCGCCCAAGCTGGTGCCAATGGCCGGCAGCGCTGGCAGGTACATATCAATGGCAAAGGGGCCGATCGATGCGGCCAGGCCCAGAACCAGGGCCAGTTTGAAATAACGAGAATTGAGCATAAGGCGCTAGCTGGCTTGGCGGCTTAACGGCGCGCCCTCTGTTTGCAGCATTTGCAGCTTGGTGGCCACACCGCCATGGGCCGAAAAGCCGCACAGCTTGCCACTGGCGGCCAATACCCGGTGGCACGGCACCAGCGGCGCAAACGGGTTCAGCCCCAGCGCATGGCCGACGGCGCGGGCGCTGTTTTTATTGCCCAGCGCCGTTGCCAATTGGCCATAGGTGCGCGTCTGGCCGGGGGGAATGCGCCGCGTCAGCGCATACACGCGGCGCTGAAAATCTGTCACGCGCTGCATATCCAGCGCCACGCTTTCCATGCAGGCGTCCATGTCCAGCGCATCGATGTGCTGTAACTGCCCCGCCAGCAGCGCTTGCACCGCGGCAATAGCGCGCGCCACCTCGGGCGGAGGCAGCGCCTGCGCCAGCGGGCCACTGGCTTTGAGCAAACGCGCCTGCGTTGCCGCCGCATCGGCTTCAGGCAATTGCATAGCCAAAATGCCGTGCGCGCCCCACGCCACGGCGCAGCCACCCAAAGCGCTATCGAACGGCGCCCATCCTGGGGGCAATGCTGGGGGCAATGCTGGGGGTGATGTTGAGGGTAATGCTGACATTTTGCTCATCTTTCAATAGCTATAAGCGCTTACTACATAAGGGCTAGAGGCCGATTTGGTCTAAATTACGCCAGTTGCGCCAACTACACCAATTGCACCAGCTGTTTGCCAAAGTTGCGCCCTTGCAGCAGGCCCAAAAAGGCCTCGGGTGTGGCGGCCAGGCCGTGGGCGATGCTCTCGCGCGGGCGCAGGGCGCCGCTGGCCACCAAGGCGCCCAGCTCGGCCAGCGCCTCGGGCCACACCTGCATATGCTCGCTGACGATGAAGCCTTGCACTTTCATGCGGTTGACCAGCATCAGCGCCGGGTACGTCATGGGCAGTGGCGCGCCGTCGTAGCCGGCAATCATGCCGCACAGGGCGATGCGCGAAAACGCGTTCATGCGCAGCATCACCGCGTCCATGATCCAGCCGCCGACGTTTTCAAAATAGCCATCAATGCCGTCGGGGCAGGCTTGGTGCAGTGCTTTGGCCAGCGCGTGGCTGTCTTTGCCATAGGCGCGGTAGTCAAGGCAGGCGTCGTAGCCCAGCTCGGCGATGGCGTAGGCGCATTTTTCGGGCCCGCCAGCAATGCCGACAACGCGGCAGCCGCGCGCTTTGGCCAGCGCGGCAAAGGCGCTACCAACAGCGCCCGTGGCGGCGCTGATGACCACGGTCTCGCCGGCTTGGGGCGCAATGATTTTCACCAGCCCATACCACGCCGTCACGCCCGGCATACCCACGGCGCCCAAGTAGTAAGACAGCGGCACGTGGGTGGTGTCGACCTTGTGCAACGCCCCCGGCTGGTCGGCGCTGACCACGGCATATTCTTGCCAGCCGCCCATGCCCAGCACTTTGTCACCCACGGCAAATTGGGGGTGGCGGCTTTCGATCACTTCGCCCACGCTGGCGCCCTGCATCACTTCGCCCAGCGGCTGCGGTGCGGTGTAGCTCTTGCTGTCGTTCATGCGTCCGCGCATATACGGGTCGAGGCTTAAAAAATGCTGGCGCACCAGCACTTGGCCGTCTTGCAGCGCCGGCGTCTCGCTGGTGACGAGCTTGAAGTTGCTGGCGCTGGCTTGGCCGGTGGGACGGTTATCGAGCACAACTTGTTGATTGCGTGGCATGGGGTTGTCCTTTTTTCTTCAAAAATGTGAGCTACTAGCGCTTACGGGTAAAGGGTTAGAGGCTTAAAAGATTAAAAATTTAGATGGGTAAATGGCTCAGGCCAGAGCCAGGTCGGCCTTGCCCTTGTGGTTGCCGCTGCTGCCACTGCCACTGCCACTGCCGCTGCCATCGCGGTAGCGCATCGCCCAGCGCTCTAGCGTGTAGAACGACAGGGCCGACAGCGCGGTAGAAATCAGCAAGCCCAGCACCACCACCACCGGCCACGCATAGTCGGCGCGCAAATAGCGCACCACCGGGTAGTGCCACAGATAAATGCCATACGACAGCGTGCCCAGCTTGATCAGCAGTGGCGCGCTCAGCATCTCGTACACCAGCCCGCTGCGCTGTTGCAGCGCCACCAGCAGCACCAGCGTCGCCAGTTCGACCAGCGTCAGCCCCCAGAGCAGAGCGTTTTGGTTGTCCCAGCCCAGCTCCATCAGCAGCGGAATCGACAGCGGCAGCCACATGGCGTGCGGCAAACGCGCGCGCAGCCAGTCAATCCATTGCGGTTTTTCTTGCATCAGCGCCGCCAGCAAGGCCCCCGCCAGCAGGCCCGAAGCACGGGTGTCGAAACGGAAAAATATCTCGTAAAACTGCTGGCCCTGCACCACCCACAAAACGCGCCACAGCCAACTCAGCAGGTACAGCAAAGCAATCGGCCGCCACAGCGCACCGGGGCGGGCGCTGCGCAGCAACAACACCAGCAGCGGCGGCCAGATCAGATAGAAATGCTCTTCCACCGACAGCGACCACATATGCAGCAAAGTATTGGGACTGTCAAAAAAAGCGATGCCGTAGTCGGCCAAATACAAGATGGACACCAGCGCGTCTGGGTAGACATCGTCCAGCCCCGGCCACAGCAGCGGCGCCAGCAGGCAATACACCGCCAAAAACAGCGCCAGCGCTGGCATCAGGCGAAACAGGCGGCGCCGGTAAAAGCGCCAGTACTGCAAACGCCCGTGGGCTTGGTGCTCTAGCAGCAGCAGCGAGGTGATCAAAAACCCACTGAGGACAAAAAACAGATCGACGCCAAAAAATGCCCCGTCAAACAGCGGCACATGGGCGTGCGACAACAGCACCAGCACAATCGCCACGCCGCGTAACCCGTCCAAAGCCGGGTTGTAGTCCAATTTGAAATGCTGCAAAGCCAAAACGCAAAACCTTTCATTACCTTGCCGCACGGCAGGCAGTACCCCCAACGCACCAGCGGCATCCAAGGGTTTTCCCCAATCATGCCAGCGAACAGCGCGGCGGGTGTATCGCTGCGCAGCTAGGCGCACTCTGCCAAGTCTCAGGCGCAGTGGCACCTCAAACCTCCAACCACTCTTGGCGCAGCAACGGGTTGGCTTGCAGCTGCGCCGGCGTGCCGTCAAAGACGATGCGGCCACGCCCCATCACCAGCACACGGTCGGAGACGGCCAGGGCGATGGTCAGTTTTTGCTCGATCAGCAGCACCGCAATGCCACGCGCTTTGAGCGCTTGGACGTAACTGCCAACCAGCTCGACCAGCTTGGGCGCCAAGCCTTCGGTTGGCTCGTCAATCAAGACCAATTGGGGGTTGCCCATCAGCGTGCGGCACAGCGTCAGCATTTGCTGCTCGCCGCCCGAGAGCACGCCCGCAGCGGTGTGCTGGCGCTCGTGCAGGCGCGGAAACATTTGGTACATATCCGCCAGCGTCCAGCGCTTGCCGTTGCCGTTGCTGCGCTGTTTGCGCGCGCTCTTGTGACTCTTTTGCCCCAGCAACAGGTTTTGCGCCACCGTCAGCCGAGGAAAAACGTCGCGGCTTTCGGGCACGTAACCGATGCCCAGGTGGGCGATGTCGCAGGTCTGTTTGCCTTGCAGCGACTGGCCCTGCCAGCGCAGCACGCCCTGCCAATCAACCAAGCCCATGATGGCTTTGGCCAAGGTGGAGCGGCCCGCGCCGTTGCGCCCCAGCAGGGCCACAATTTGGCCTGGCTGCACGGTGCAGCTGACGCCGTGCAGCACGCGGCTTGGGCCGTAACCGGCGTGCAGCTGGTCAATTTCTAGCATGGCAGCGGCCTTTCGCAGCCCAAATACGCCTCTTGCACGCGCGGGTTGGCGCGTACTTTGTCGGGCGTGTCAAAGGCAATGATTTGGCCGTAGACCAGCACGGCAATTTTGTCGGCCAGGCCAAACACCACGCCCATGTCGTGCTCCACCGTCAGCAGGGTGCGCCCTGCGGTGACTTGTTTGATCAGCTGCACAAAGCGCGTGGTTTCGCTGCGCGACATACCGGCCGTAGGCTCGTCCAGCAAGATGACTGGGGCGTTGCCGGCGATGGTGACGCCAATTTCTAAGGCGCGCTGCTCGGCATAGGTCAGGTGGGCGGCCAGCACGTCCTGCCGGGTGTCGAGGCCAATTTGCGCCATCACTTGGCGCGTGCGGGCGTTGACATCGTGCAGGTGGGCGAGGCGGCGCCACAAGCTGTAGCGGTAACCCAAGCTCCACAAAACAGCGCAGCGCAGGTTGTCCCACACGCTCAGGCCCGAGAACAGGTGCGTGATTTGAAAACTGCGCGACAGCCCCAAACGGTTGATGTCA